>NZ_JBFUEB010000147.1:0-11736 GCF_056404395.1 Rhizobacter sp. P2_D12
GGCCTGGCCGCTGCCGTCCGCGCCCACCGACGGCCGCAACGTCGCGAGCGTCGGGGTGGTGCTCAACGTGCCGCTGTTCGCCGGCGGCGCCACGCAGGCGCGGCTGCGCCAGGCCCTGCACCGGCAGGACGCGGTGCGCGACGAGATGGAGCTGCGGCGCCGCCGCGTCGCACGCGACACGCTGGAGCAGTACCGCGGCGTGGTCGCCGGCATCGGGCGCATCGAGGCCACGCGTGCCGCGGTCGAATCGGCCGGCCGCGCGCTGGCCGCCACGCGGGTCGGGCAGTCGCTCGGCACGCAGACGATGACCGACCTGCTGCTCGCGATCCAGACCCAGGCCTCGGCCCAGGCAGCGTACTCGCAGGCGCGTCACCAGTTCGTGCTGGGCCGGCTGCTGCTGCTGCAGGCGGCCGGCCGCATCGGCGAGGCCGACCTGGCCGCCGTCAACACCCTGCTCCAGTAGGAGGACCCATGTTCAGCTACCACCTCGACCTGGCGCTGCGCAGCTTTCGCCGCAGCCCCGCCCTGACCGCGCTGATGGTGCTGGCGATCGGGCTCGGCATCGGCGCCAGCATGACGACGCTGACGGTGTTCCACGTGCTGTCCGGCGATCCGCTGCCCGGGCGCAGCGAGCACCTGTACTACGTGCAGCTCGATGCGTCGGAGCTCGGCGGCGCGCCGCCCGGGGTCGAGCCGAACGAGCAGCTGACGCGCTTCGACGCCGAGGCGCTGCTGCGCGAGCGGCGCGGCGAGCGCCAGGCGATGATGACCGGCGGCACCGTGGCGGTGCAGCCGCCGCGGCCGGACGGCACGCCGTTCTTCGCGAACGCGCGCTACACCAGCGCCGACTTCTTCGCGATGTTCGAGACGCCCTGGCGCTACGGCCATGGCTGGGATGCCGGCGACGAGGCTGCCGGGGCGCGCGTGGCGGTGATCTCCGACGAGCTGAACCAGAAGCTGTTCGACGGCGCCGACAGCACCGGCCGCGTGCTGCATGCCGGCGAGCACGACCTGCGCATCGTCGGCGTGCTGGCGCCGTGGCGGCCGGTGCCGCACTACTACGATCTGATCTCCGGCCGCTATGCGAAGGCCGAGGACGTCTACGTGCCGATCACCACCGCGCTGGCCGCGAAGCTGCCGATCACCGGCAGCCTGGCCTGCTGGGGCACCGGCAGCCCGCCGGATCCGCGCGCGGTGAACGCGCCGTGTGCCTGGCTGCAGTACTGGGTGCAGCTGCCGACGCCGGCCGCCGTCGCGGCCTACCGGCAGTACCTGGTCGACCATTCGGAGCGGCAGCGCGCGGCCGGCCGCTTCGAGCGCCCGAGCAACCCGCGGCTGCGCAACGTGATGGAGCGCCTGGCCTTCAAGCACGTGGTGCCGGGCGACGTGCACCTGCAGCTGTGGCTGGCCTTCGGCTTCCTGCTGGTGTGCCTGACCAACACCGTCGGGCTGCTGCTCGCGAAGTGCATGCGGCGCTCGCCGGAGATCGCGGTGCGGCGCGCGCTCGGCGCGACACGGCGCGCGATCTTCGGGCAGTTCCTGGTCGAGGCCGGCGCGATCGGCATCGTCGGCGGCGTGCTCGGCCTCGGGCTGGCGCTGCTCGGCCTGTGGGGCGTGCGGCAGAACCCGGCCAGCTATGCGCAGCTGGCCTGGCTGGATGCGCCGATGCTGGTCACCACGCTCGCGCTGGCCCTGGTGGCGAGCCTTGCGGCCGGGCTGCTGCCGGCCTGGCGCGCCTGCCAGGTCGCGCCGGCGCTGCAGCTGAAATCGCAATGAGGAGACCGTGATGGACATCCGCCCGATTCTCTCGACGCTGCGCCGCCACAAGACCGCGGCGGCGCTGATCGTGCTGGAGGTCGCGCTGAGCTGCGCGATCGTCAGCAACGCCGTGTTCGTGATCGGCCACCGGCTGCAGCGCATGGACGCGCCGACCGGCGTCGCCGAGACCGAGCTGCTGCACCTGCGCGTGCACGACACCGCGCGCCACGACAACACCGATGCGCTGACGCGCCGGGACCTGGCGCTGCTGCGCGCGTTGCCCGGCGTGAAGAACGCGACGGTGCTGAACCAGGTGCCGTTCGGCACCGGCTCCACCGACCTGGGCGTGAACCTGGCGTTCGAGCAGCCGGCGCCGACGATCCAGGCCACCGCCTGGCTGGCCGGCTCGCAGGCGCTCGAGACCCTGGGCGTGCGCGTGGTCGAAGGGCGCGGCTTCCTGCCCGAGGAGGTGCAGCCGGCCTCGGTGCTGGGGGGGGCCGCGAGCCCGGGGGTGCCGGCGGTGATCCTCGACCGCCAGACCGCGCAGCGCCTGTTCCCCGGCCGCAGCGCGGTCGGCCAGCACCTGTTCGCGTTCGGCAGTGCGCCGATCCCGGTGGTCGGCGTGGTGGAGCGCCTGGCGCAGCCGCAGCCCAACGAGCCGCGCGCCGAGTACACGTTGATGGTGCCGCTGCAGCTCGACTACAACGACGGCAACTACCTGTTGCGGGTGGACGCGGCGCAGCGCGAGCACCTGCTGGCCGCGGCGGTCGACACGCTGCAGCGCGCCGACAGCCGGCGCATCGTGACCGAGCAGCACACGCTGGAGGCCATGCGCCACGAGTACTACCGGCAGGACCGCTGGATGGCCGCGGTGCTGGTGGCGGTGTGCGTGGCGCTGCTGGTGGTGACGGCTTTCGGCATCGTCGGGCTGGCGAGCTTCTGGGTGCAGCAGCGCACGCGGATGATCGGCGTGCGGCGCGCGCTGGGGGCCTCGCGGCGGCAGATCCTGCGCTATTTCCAGACCGAGAACTTCCTGCTCACCAGCATCGGCATCGTGCTCGGCATGGTGGCGGCCTACGGCGTGAACCACCTACTGATGAGTTTCTACGAGCTGCCGCGGCTGCCGTGGCTGTGCCTGCCGGTGGGGGCGCTGACGCTGTGGGTGCTGGGCCAGGTGGCGGTGCTCGGGCCGGCGCGGCGCGCGGCGGCCTTGCCGCCGGTGGTGGTGATGCGCGGGGCTTGACTTGTACCGGATGGGCGTCAGTTCGCCGGCTTGTCGCTCAGCAGGCGCAGGTTGTCGCGCAGCTCGCGCCCCATCGGGATCTGCAGGTTGACGCCACGCGGCGGGATCGGCGACTCGAACCACTTGCGGTACAGCTGCTCGAACTCGCCGCTGCGCATCAGGCGCGTGATCGTCGCATCGACCAGCGCCTTGAAGGCCGGGTCGTCGCGCCGCATCATCATCGCGTAGGGCTCGACCTGCAGCGTCTCGCCGACCACGCTCCAGTCGGCCGGCGCGACGGCGCTGGCGCGCAGGAAGTACAGCAGGATGTCGTCCATCGCGAACGCGACCGCACGGCCTTGCTGCACCATCAGCGCCGCCTCGGCCGGGTCTTTCGCGCCGAGCAGCTCCAGGCCCAGGCGGCGTTCTTCGTTCAGCACGCGCAGCAGCCGGTAGTTGGTGCTGCCCGTCACCGACACCGCCGCCTTGCCGCGCAGGTCGTCGAACGACTTCACGCTCGCGTCGGCGCGCACCAGCAGCCGGGTGCCGGTGTAGAAGTAGTTGATCGAGAACGCCACCTGCTTCTGGCGTTCGCTGTTGTTGGTGGTGGAGCCGCACTCCAGGTCGACGGTGCCGTTCTGCACCAGCGGAATGCGGTTGGTCGACGTGACGGCCATCTCGCGCACCACCAGGTCGGGCCGGTGGGTGGCGCGCCGCACGTCGGCGACCACCGCCTGGCACAGGTCGTAGGCGAAGCCGCCGGGCCGTGCCTGGGCATCGAGGTAGGAGAACGGCATCGAGGTCTCGCGGTACGAGACGCCGATCTCGCCGCGCTGGCGCACCTTGTCGAGCGTGCCCAGGCTCTCGTCGGCCCAGGCCGGCAGCGCGGCCGCCAGGGCCATCAGGCCAGCGAGGAAGCGCTGCGGCAGGGGCATGGTCTCGACTCCGGGGTGGTCATCGGTGCGCCTGCGCAGGATAGCGCGCACCACCCCCCTGTTTTATGACCGCGGTGCCGGCGGGCGGCCGAGGTGGCGGAACGTGATGCGTCCCTTGCTCAGGTCGTACGGCGACATTTCCAGCGAGACGTTGTCGCCTGCCAGGATGCGGATGTGGTTCTTGCGCATGCGGCCGGACGAGTAGGCGACCAGTTGGTGGCCGTTCTCCAGCGTGACGCGGAATCGCGAGTCCGGCAGCACCTCGTTGACGACGCCGCCCATTTCAATCAGTTCTTCCTTGGCCATCTAAGCTCCTTGGTCTTGCATCAGCGGTCCTGCCGCCGTGCGTGGGGCGCACGGCCTGCGTCTGCCGGGGCCGGCAGACGACGGGTCAGGGGTGGGAGGACGCCGGTGCCGTCTGCTTGCAACCCCTGGGCGGGCTGCGTGGCACGGGCGAAGTGGAAGCCTCGATTCTACGGGACGCACCCGTCCGGTGCCAGAAAGGGCTTTCATGCGGGCTTCAGCCCCCGGTCCCAGGGCGGCGTGCCGGCGAAGGCCTCGGCCAGGAAGTCGATCATCGCACGCACCTTGGCGCTCAGGTGGCGCCGGCTCGGGTACACCGCCAGGATGTCGATGTCGGCCATGCGGTAGCCGGGCAGCAGCGGCACCAGGCGCCGGGTGCGCAGGTCGTCGCCGACCAGGAAGCTGGGCTGCCAGATCACCCCGGCGCCGGCCAGCGCCGCGGCGCGCGCGGTGTCGCCGTTGTTGGTGTGCATCGCGCAGTTGACGCGCACCACGTGCGGCTGGCCGGCGTCGTCGCTGAAATGCCAGTCGTCGGCGCTGGCCGAGTAGGTGTAGCCGATGCAACGGTGCGCCGCCAGGTCGGCCGGCGTGGCGGGGTGGCCGTGTGCGCGCAGGTAGGCGGGCGATGCGCAGACGATGTTGCGCGAGGCCGCCAGCTTGCGCGCCGGGTGCGCGCTGGAGCCGCCGCGCGAGATGCGGATCGCCAGGTCGTAGCCCTCGTCGACGATGTCGACCACGCGGTCGATCAGCGCCACCTCGAGCGCGACCTCGGGATGGCGTTGCAGGAACTGCGGCCACAGCGGCGCCAGGTGCAGGATGCCGAAACTCAGCGGCGCATTGATGCGCAGCCGCCCGCGCGGCTGCAGCGTGGCCGACGCGGTGACGGCCTCGGCCTCGGCGACGTCGTCGAGGATGCTGCGCACCCGCTCGAACAGCGCCTGCCCGCTTTCGGTCAGCGACAGCTTGCGCGAGTGCCGGTTCAGCAGCCGCGTGCCCAGGTGCGATTCGAGTTCGGCGATGTAGCGGGTGACGTTGGCCGGCGAGGTGTCCAGCGCGTCGGCAGCGCGCGCGAAGCCCTGCTTGCTCACGACGGTGGCGAAGACCTCGAAGGCGCGCAGGCGGTCCATGGGGCGATCGGTTCAGGAAAACTGAACCGATTGTGAACGATCAAGCCATTTACCGCAGCAAACATGAACACTACATTCGCTTCACCCCACAACCTCCCTGGAGAGACTCATGGACAGACTGAATGGCAAGCGCACGCTGATCACCGGCGGCACCAGCGGCATCGGCCTCGAGACGGCCCGCCAGTTCCTCGCCGAAGGCGCCCGCGTGGCCGTCACCGGCAGCAGCGCCGAAGGCTTGGAGCGCGCCCGCGCCGAGCTGGGCCGCGACGTGCTGGTGCTGCGCGCGGATGCCGGTGACGTGGTGGCGCAAACGCAGCTCGCGAACCAGGTCGGCGACGCGTTCGGCGGCTTGGACGCGGTCTTCATCAACGCCGGCGTGGCCGAGTTCCGCCCGCTGACGCAATGGGACGAGGCAGCCTTCGAACGCAGTTTCGCGACCAACCTGAAGGGCCCCTTCTTCCTGTTGCAGGCCTTGCTGCCGCTGCTGGCCAACCCGTCGTCGGTGGTGCTCAACACCTCGATCAACGCGCACCTGGGGGCACCGAACTCCAGCGTCTATGCGGCGAGCAAGGCCGGCCTGATCTCGCTGGCGCGCACGCTGTCGGGCGAGCTGATCTCGCGCGGCATCCGCGTCAATGCAGTGAGCCCGGGGCCGATCTCGACGCCGCTGTACGGCAAGCTGGGACTGCCAGTGGAAGAGCAGCGAAAGATGGCTACCGCGATCCTCGGCAAGGTGCCGGCCGGCCGCTTCGGCGAGCCGATCGAGATCGCGAAGGCGGTGGTGTTCCTCGCATCGGACGAGTCGGCGTTCACCGTGGGCAGCGAGCTGATCATCGATGGCGGGATGCGCACGCTCTGACGCGGCGGGCGGGGCGCGGGGATGACGTCGTCATGTCATGGTCATGACACATGGCGTCGGGACACTGCGCGGTCGTTGTAACAAGAGACGTCCCCATGCCCTTCGCGATCCGCCACCTCGTGCCGCTGGCCCTTGCCTCGTTGATCGCCGCATGCGGCGGCGGTGACGATGACGGCCCGGCGCCGGCGACCCCGACCCCGCTGGCGGCGCCGACGCTGTCGTTCATCGCGCCGGGCGCGACCATCGACCTGGCCAACTACATCCAGACCGGCCGCTACAGCCTGCCGGTGCAGGGTGGTGCCAACCTGCTGGCGCAGGAGGCCTCGGCGATCAGCTACGACAAGGACACCGACACGCTGTTCGTGGTGGGCGATGGCGGCACCTCGGTCACGCAGGTGACCAAGAAGGGCGTGCTGATCGACACGATGACGCTGGGCGCCGACGCGAGCCAGCCGCAGGGCACCGCCTTCTACGACCCCGAGGGCATCGCCTACATCGGCAACGGCCGCTTCGTGATGGCGCTGGAGCGCTACCGCCAGGTGATGCAGTTCACCTACGCGGCCGGCAGCACGCTGAGCGCGGCCGACGCGAAGAGCGTGACGCTCGGCACCACGGTCGGCAACATCGGCATCGAGGGCCTGTCGTACGACCCGGCGACCGGCGGCTACCTGGTCGTCAAGGAAAGCGGCCCGAGCGGCATCTTCCAGACCGGCATCGACTTCACCGCCGGCACCGCCACCAACGGCTCGCCGACGACCGAGAACTCGACCAACCTGTTCGACCCGGCCAAGGCCGGGCTGACGGCGTTCTCCGACGTGTTCGCGCTTGCCAACGTGCTGCCGGCGGCGGCGGCGGACTACCAGAACTTCCTGATCGTCAGCGGGCCCGACGGCAAGGTGATCGAGCTCGACCGCAGCGGCAAGGTGCTCGGCACGCTGGACGTCGGCGTCGCGCCGCAGAACGAGGGCGTCACGATGGATGCCGACCGCAACCTGTACGTCGTCAACGAGATCGGCGGCGGCACCGGCCACCCACAGATGCTGGTCTACAGCCCGACGAAGGACGCCACCTCGGTGGCGCGCGGCAGCAAGCTGTACCTGGGCTTCGCCAAGCCCATCGTCGCCGGCAGCGGCAACCTGACGCTGCGCAACGACGCGGGCGACGAGCGCAGCATCGCGATCGGCGATGCGGCGCAGGTCAGCATCTCCGGCAGCACGCTGGTGATCGACCCGACTGCCGACCTGCAGGCCGGCACCACCTACCGCGTCACCTTCGCCGCGGGCCTGGTGAAGGACGGCGCCGGCAATGGCGTGGTCGCGGTGACGGACGCGAACGCGACGCCGTTCAAGGTGGTCGGCACGCTGGACACCGCGGCGCCGCTGCTGGTGGGCAGCACGCCGGCGAACAACGCGACCGGTGTCGCGGCGGGGCCGATCGTGCTGGGCTTCAACGAAGCGGTGGTGGCCGGCAGCGGCAACTTCGTGCTCGGCAATGGCTCCGACGTGCGCAACATCGCGGTGGGTGATGCGACGCAGGTGGCGATCAGCGGGGACAGCGTGACGATCACGCCGGCCACGCCGCTGGCTGCGGGCGGCAGCTACACGCTGCAGTTCGGCGCCGGCGTGCTGAAGGACAGTACGGGCAATGCCTTCGCGGGCCTCGCCGATGCGGCCGCGCTGCACTTCACGCTCGCCCCGGCGGCACCGACCGTGCTGCAGGCGGGCGACCTGCTGTTCCTGGCCGGCAATGCCGACGCGGTGGATGCGTTCGCCTTCGTGCTGATGAAGCCGGTGACGGCCGGCACGCAGATCGGTTTCAGCGACCGCGACTACGTGGCGGCGACCGGCGTGCCGGCGAGCGGCGAATCGGCCTATGTGTGGACGGCCGACATCGACTACGCGGCCGGCACCATCGTGACGATCCAGACCGACCAGGCGACGCCGCTGGCCGACAAGGGCACCGTGCTGGGGGCCGGGGGCGGCATCAGCACCTCGGCCGAGACGATCTATGCCTTCCAGGGCACGCTGACGGCGTTGGCGACCGGCAAGCCGACGACGATCACGGTCGACCGCTTCATCGCGGCGCTGAACCTGGGCGCCGCGGCCGGCGACATCCCGGCCGGGCTGGTGACGGCGGGCTCGTACTTCTCGTTCCCGCTCGACAACGTGAAGTACACCGGCTCGCTGGACCGCGGCGACCTGGCGGCTTTCGCGGCGCGCGTGAAGGATGCGGCGAACTGGACGAGCAACGACACGACGTCGTGGCCGCTGACGGGTGGGAGCCTGTTTCCCTGAGGGCGGGGGCGCCGGCGGCGCGTTCCGCTCAGCCCTTCTTCGGCCGCCCCACCGAATCCCGAAGAATCAGCTCCGGCTCGAACTCCCGCGACACCGGCAGCTCCGTCTGGAAGCACAGGTTCGACAGCAGCCGGCAGGCGTTGAGCCCCATGTCGCCCACCGCGATGCGGATGCTCGTGAGCCGCGGCGACAGCCAGGCCGCGATGTCGGTGTCGTCGTAGCCGATCACCGAGACGTCGCCCGGTATCGTCAGGCCCGATGCCTGCAGCCGCGCCATCGCGCCCATCGCCATCTGGTCGTTGCAGCAGAACAGCGCGGTGAACTTCGCGTTCTGCGCCAGCAACTGCTCCGCGCCGGCCCAGCCGCTCTCGGCCGCGAAATCGCCGACCGTCGCCGGCACGGCCTCGCGCTCGATGCCGGCCTCGGCCAGCACGTCGTGGAAACCTTGCAAGCGCAGCCGGTTGTCCGGCGCCGCCGACGGCCCGGCGATCACCGCGATGCGCCGGTGCCCATGCTCCAGCAGCGTGCGCGCGGCCAGTGCGCCGCCGGCCTTGTGATCGACCGTGAAGCACTGGCTGCGCATGCCCTTCACGTCGCGGTTGACCACCGCCAGGTTCGGGAAGCGCCGCTTCAGCGCCAGGATGTCGGCATCGCGCAGCGCATAGGTCGTCAGCAGCATGCCCTCGCACTGCCGGTCCATCAGGAACTCGATGCCGTTCAGCGCCTGCTCGCGCACGTCTTCGCCGCCGTGGCCGTTGGCGATCACCATGTGGCGGTCCAGCGCCCGCAGCTCCAGGTCGATCGCGTGCAGCATCGGGCCGTAGAACGGCCCCTTGAAATCGGGCACGTAGACGCCGATCGCGTTGGTGCTCTTCATCGACAGCGCCCGCGCGATGCGCGACGGCCGGAAATCGAGCTGCTCGATCGCCGCCTGCACGCGCGAAGCCGAATCGGCCGAGAACGGCCCCTTGCCTGAAATCACGCGCGATGCCGTCGCGACACCGACACCTGCCAGTCGCGCCACATCCTTGATGGTGCCCACGTCTTGGTCCTGCTCCGAACTGCCGAGTTGAGCCGGATCATAGACGGGATGTGGGCCCCCCAGTCGCTGCGCTCCCGTCCCCGAAGGGCGCCGCCCGGCGGCCCGGCGAAGCCGGTTCCGCGGGTGTTGCTGGGTCGCAGACACGGTGGGGCCTTGCCGGAACGCGTCGCTCAGTAGTCGTCCCGGCCGTGCGTGGCCGTCGTGAAACCCAGGAACTGCATCGAACCGCCATCCGGGCGGCGGGCCTTCGCCAGTGCCTGGAAGTTGGGGATCGCGACGCCGCGGTTCATGTAGCCGTTGACCGCGATGTCCATGTAGCCGGCCTCCAGGTGCTGGCCCTTGCAGTTGCGCACGCCGGTGCCGCTTTGCAGCGACTTCGCCATGTACTCCAGCCCCTTGGCCAGGCGCGGCGTGGTCTCGCCCGACGCCTTCCACATCCACACCGAGGTGTCGCCGGCCTGGATCACCGCGATCTCGGCCGCCTGCGCCAGGCCCTCGAGGTTGTACTGCGGGTGCGTGCAGTCGCGCGCCTTCAGCTCGTTGACCTCGCCGCTGGAGAACACCGACAGCGGGATCATCTCCGTGATGCGCGTCAGGCCGGCGGCGTAGCGCGTGCCGTTGTCCTGGTAGGCACCGGCGGCCATCATCGCGAGGCCGGCCGACACCGCCCAGTTGTTGACCCGGGTGCGCGCCTTCGCCGCTTCGTTGTACTGGCGGTCGACGAAGCCGTTGAAGGTGGTGATGTCGGCCTGCGACCAGCCTGCTTCGCCGTTGTTGTAGTGGCGGATGATCTCCGCCGCGCTCACCCACACCGGCAGCATCCACGCCGCTTCCAGCTGCACCTGCGCCGAGTTCGTGCCCGACTGGACCGAGAAGCTGCGGAAGGTGCGGCCCCAGTCGTTCAGGATCGCCATCGCCTTGTCGCGGTGGCGCGCGTCGCCGGTCTTCACCCAGCGCAGCGCGTTCAGGTAGGCGGCCTGGGCGTCGTTCTTGAAGCGCGCCTCCTGGCTGCCGATCGCGCTGCCCACCACCTGCACGTTCGACAAAGCCTGGTGCGAGTAGGTGTAGGCGCTGCGCGAGTCGTTCATCACCGCCTGGTAGCCGGTCTTCAGCACGCTCGGGTTGGCCGAGTTCTGCGCCGCCTTGAAGCTGTCCAGCCGCGCCTGCGTCAGGAAGATGCCGGGGTGGCGGAACGTGGTGGGCGCGACGGCTTTCGCCGCCTCGCGAGCCACCGACGCATCGTCGGTCGGCGCGTCGGCCACCTGCACGCTGTCGTCGGCCGCGGCCATCGAGTCGCCGGTGCTGTTGTCTTCCTCGCCACTGCCGCCGCAGGCGGCGAGCAGCGCGAGCGCGATCGGGGCCAGGGCCCAGCGCAGGCGCCGGGCGGATGCTTGAACGTTCTTCATGGGGTTCTCCTTCTCCATGTGACCGGGGGTCGTGTTGTTCGCTTACTTGATCGAGTAGCTGTCGCCGTAGACCTTCCAGTTCAGCGGCGTGTTGAGGTCGAAGTTGCCGGCCTTCAGCCACACGCGCTGCGCGGTGTCGACGCGCGTCGTGTCGCTGTGGGCTTCTTCCTTGTTCATCTCGACCACGCGGGCATCCATGAAGGCGCTCAGGTAGGTCGCCTCGTCGCCGCCCTGGGCGGGGGTCTTGGCCTTGGCCATCGCCGCCTTGCGCACGCTCATCGCGCCCTCATAGCCGTGCATCACGGCCGCGTCGTAGTAGGCGAACTGGCCGAGTGCGCGCAGGCCGTCAGCCTTGGCCCGGGTGACCGAGGGGTTGAAGTAGACGTTGTCGCGCTCGTAGTCCTGCGACTGCTGGAAGATCACGTCGGCAGCCGCCGTCTTCCAGTCGCCGGTGAAGGTCGGGTCGAGCCCGGCGTGCGACTCGGTGTTGTTCACCTTCTTCAGCGCCGGCAGGTACTTCGACAGCACGTTGCCCGGCTTGCGGTTGGTGTACTCCTGCACCACCTCCAGCATGTCGCCGGTGCCCGAGCAGAAGCCGATGATGCCGGCGGTGTAGCCGCGGCCGTCATGGATGTCCTGGATGTAGGCGTACTGCGCGCGCCAGTTCAGCGACGAGTTCTCGGCGCTCGAGACGATCTGCATCGCGATGTCCTTCTTGCRGGCATCGGTCAGGTCGGCCTGCGACGGGGCCGGTGCGGGCGCGGGTGCCGGTGCCGGTGCGGGCGCGGGA
>NZ_JBFUEB010000148.1:0-11509 GCF_056404395.1 Rhizobacter sp. P2_D12
GCGCCGGCCCCCGCGCCGCCCGCCTCGCCGGTCGTCATCGTCGTGCCGCCGCAGCCCGAGCCGGCCGACCAGGTGGCGCGCCAGGTGCTGGCATACCACGAGCAGTTGCGTCAGATGTCCGCGGCCGACCTGGGCAACGAGATCACGCGGCTGAACGCCGTCGTCAGTGCCAATGCCGCCGCGGCGCCCACCGGCGCGGTGGTCGAGCTGGCGCTCGCGCTGGCGCAGCAGCACAACGGCGGCGACGTCGCGCGCGCGGTGCAATTGCTCGAATCGGTCGTCAAGGTCGGCGGCGCGCCCGAGCAGCAGCCCTGGCAGCCGATGGCGCGGCTGCTGCTGGGCCGCATCGCCGAGCAGCGCCGGCTCGAGGACCTGTTCAACCGCGAGGCGGCGCAGCGCCGCGACCAGCAGCGCACGCTGCAGCAGCTGAACGAGAAGCTCGAGGCGCTGAAGGCCATCGAGCGCAGCATGACCACGCGCCCCGGCGCGCCCGCGTCGGCCACCACGCCGGGTGCGGCCTCCGCCGCCAACGCCGCGTCGGCGCCCGCGGCCCCGAAGGCGCCCTGACCGGCCGCCCGCCCATGGCCAACATCCTGCTGGTCGACGACGATCCTGACCTGCTGAAGCTGCTGTCGATGCGCCTGAGCGCGGCCGGCCACCGCGTCACCTCGGTCGAGTCGGCCGAAGCCGCGCTGACGCAGCTGGCCGTGGCACGCCCGCAGCTGGTCGTCAGCGACGTGCAGCTGCCCGGGCGCGACGGCCTGGCGTTGTTCGACGAGATCCGTGCGCGGCATCCGGCGCTGCCGGTGATCCTGCTGACGGCGCACGGCACCATCCCCGACGCGGTCGAGGCCACCGCGCGCGGCGTATTCAGCTACCTGACCAAGCCGTTCGACGGCAAGGCGCTGCTCGACAAGGTGAACCAGGCACTGGCGCTCGCGCCGCCGGTGCCGCACGCGGAGGACGGCGACGGCGCGTGGCGCGCCGCGATCGTCAGCCGCTCCAGCTGCATGACCGAGCTGCTGTCCGAGGCCAAGATGGTGGCCGCGTCGGACGCCAGCGTGCTGATCCGCGGCGAGAGCGGCAGCGGCAAGGAGTTGCTCGCGCAGGCCATCCACCGTGCCAGCCCGCGCGCCGCCCGGCCCTTCGTCGCGGTGAACTGCAGCGCGATCCCCGAGGCCTTGCTCGAATCCGAGCTGTTCGGCCACGTCAAGGGCTCGTTCACCGGCGCGGTGGCCAACCACCGCGGCCTGTTCGTCACGGCCGACGGCGGCACGCTGTTCCTCGACGAGATCGGCGACATGCCGCCGGCCCTGCAGGTGAAGCTGCTGCGCGTGCTGCAGGAGCGCTCGGTGCGCCCGGTCGGCGCGAGCCAGGCGGTGCCGGTGGACGTGCGCATCCTGTCGGCCACGCACCGCGATCTCGACGCGGCGATGGCCGAGGGCCAGTTCCGCGAAGACCTGTACTACCGGCTCAACGTGGTGTCGCTGCACCTGCCGACGCTGGCCGAGCGGCGCGACGACATCCCACTGCTGGTGAACCATTTCCTGGCCAAGCTGGGCGAGAAGTACGGCAAGCGCTTCAACGGCTTCGCGCCCGACGCGATGAAGGCGCTGACCACCGCCAGTTGGCCCGGCAACGTGCGCCAGCTGCACAACGTGGTGGAACAGGTGTGCGCGCTGACGACCACGCCGCTGATCCCGCTGACGCTGGTGCAGCGCGCGCTGCGCGTGCCGTCGGTCGAGGTGCTGACCTATGCGCAGGCGCGCGAGCGCTTCGAGCGCGACTACCTGGTGGGCCTGCTGAAGCTGACCGACGGGAATGCGGCCGATGCGGCGCGCCTGGCCGACCGCAACCGCACCGAGTTCTACCGCCTGCTGCAGCGCAATGGGCTGACGCCGGGGCAGTTCAAGGCGGGTGGCGAAGGCGAGTGAGCTGCGTTCCCGACGCATGCCGTCGTATCACGCATGCCGTTTGCCCTGAGCCTGTCGAAGGGCCTGCCGGCAGGCGGTGATGTTGGTTGCAAGCGCAGGCTTCGACAGGCTCAGCCCGAACGGGACATGGCTTCCGCACCGTTCGCCCTGAGCCTGTCGAAGGGCCTGCCGGCAGGCAGGTGATGCTGGTTGCAGGCGCAGGCTTCGACAGGCTCAGCCCGAACGGGACATGGCCTCCGCACCGTTCGCCCTGAGCCTGTCGAAGGGCCTGCCGGCAGGCGGTGATGTTGGTTGCAAGCGCAGGCTTCGACAGGCTCAGCCCGAACGGAACATGGCCTCCGCACCGTTCGCCCTGAGCCTGTCGAAGGGCCTGCCGGCAGGCGGTGATGTTGGTTGCAAGCGCAGGCTTCGACAGGCTCAGCCCGAACGGAACATGGCCCCGCGCCGTTCCCACCTCGGCGGCCAGCCTACTCTGAGGTCAAGCGCTTGCGGAGTCTTTCCCGTCGTTCCCGCACGGCAAGCGCCATTCGTTCAGCAGCGCTTCGATCTTCGCGTCGTCATGCTGGCGCGCCAGCGCGATCAGGTCGTCGACGTTGCGGTCGTTGACCATCTCGTGGCCGACGCCGCGGCGCAGCGCGCGGTAGATGCCGGGCAGGTCGCCGGGATCCAGCGGCTTGGCGCCCTGGCCGATGGTCTGCAGCGCTTCCAGGTCGGTGGGGGTGTCGGCAGGCGTGTGGGACGGTGGAGCGGAGCGGTTCGAAGCGTTCTTCATCGTGTGCCCTCAACGTGGTGCTGCCCATGCAGCGATGCTGCGAAGCGGCAATCGCCGTTCCCGGACGGTCACCGTGTCCTGTCGATGCAGTGTGCATGTTGCGCCAGCGGGCCGACGATCGCAACGCCTGGCGAGCGACACCTCAGGCGTCCCCGGCCAGCAGCGCCTGCTTGCCGATCACCCACCGCCAGCCTTCGCCATCGCGCGCGAACAGCCACACCGCGTCGTAGCAGTCCTCGTCCCACGGATGGTCCTCGGTCTGCGGCAGGCCGAGCAGCGGGCCGAAGCGGTGGATGGTCTCGTGGCGCCAGCACACCAGCACCGCGCCTTCGGCCTGCGCCGCGCGACGCACCAGCTCGGCCTCGTCGTGGCCCGAGCGCAGGTCGGCCTGCACCCGCAGGCCCAGCGCGTCGGCCAGCGGCGACACCGTCAGCGCCGGGCGCTGGCTGCGCGGGTGCGAGGCGGCGGCGAAGATGTCGCTCGGCGCGACGATGCGCGGGTCGGCACCCGAATGGGCGCGCGGGGCGAAGAAAGGCACCAGCGCGCCGGCCCGCTGCCAGCCGCGCACCGACAGGCCCGATGCATCGGCGCGCCCTTGGCCGTCGACCGCCTGCTCTTCGCTGCCGCGGGCCGGCTTCTCGGCATGGCGGATGATCATGATGCGTTGCACGCTGTGCTCCTTGCGGCAGGGACCGGATCGCGGCGCTTCGCGGCCGAGATCACGACCTGGTGCACCAGGTCCAGCTTCTCGACCACCGGTGCCGGGATCACGAAAGGATAGCCATCGCGCAAGCCAAGGCTGCGCGACATCGCGTTGATGAACTGCGAGATCGGCAGCCAGCGCTGGATCAGCGCCGGCTCGAAGGCGCCGTCGTGCGGCAGCAGGGGCTTCGCGGTGACCGGTTCGCCGCCCGGCGAGGCGAGGCGCAAGCCCCAGGCCGCGGCTGTTTCCAGGCCGTCCTGGATGTGCAGGTAGTGGGCCCAGCACTCTGCCCAGTCTTCCCACGGGTGCGAGCTCGCGTACGCACTGACGAAGCGCTCGGGCCAGTCGGCGCGCGGCGCGGCATAGTGCGCCGCGAGCGCCTGCGCATAGTCGGCGCGCTCGTCGCCGAACACGCTGCGAAAGCGCTCGAGCCACGGCGTGCCGCCGACCAGCAGGTCCCAGTAGTAGTGGCCGATCTCGTGCCGGAAGTGCCCGATCAGCGTGCGGTAGGGCTCGTGCAGCCGCGTGCGCTCTTCCTCGCGGCGCGCGTCGTCGGCCTCGTCGATGTTCAGCGTGATGGTGCCGTTGTCGTGGCCGGTCATCACGCGCTGCGCGGGCGTCAGTTCTTCGAGGAAGCGGAACGACAGCCCGTGCGCCGCGTCCTCGGCCTTGCTGCGCACCGGCAGCCGCAGCGACAGCAGGCTGTAGACCATGCGGCGCTTGGCCTGCTCGATCAGCGCCCACGACACGCGGTTCTCCGGCTTGCCGAGCGCGGGCAGTACATCGGTGGTCCGGCACGAGACGCAGAACGGCGCTGCGTCGCCGGCCGGCAACATCCAGTTGCAGGTCTGCGCGTTGTTGTAGTTGCTGCAGGGGCGCTGGGGCGCGGCACCGTCGCGCAGCCGTGTCCAGGCGCCATCGGCGGCGATCTCGAACGCGGCCATCGCCATCTCGCCCGGCACGAAGCCGAGCGCCGCACCGCAGCGCTCGCAGGCCACGTTCTCGAAGAACACGCGCATGCCGCAACGCTCGCAGGCCAGGGTCTTCATGCGAGGAGCATACGGGCGCCGCCCCGGCACGGACGTAGGACGATGGCGCGTCCGTGGCGCCGGCTCCCCCGCAAGGGGGTGGCGCCCAGAAGGGTGGGTGGCGGTTCCTGTCACGAAAGCTCCCGCACAATGACTGCAGGGACGAAGAAAAGGGGATTGCCCATGATGTTCACGCTGCGTGTTGCGCCCGACTGGGCGGAACAGATCCGGAAGATCCGCGATGCGGTGACCGAAGACACCAACCTGATCCGTTTCGACAACGGCTTCTACCGCGTCTGCCGCGCCGGCGACGCGATGTTCCAGATCCGCGTGCTGCCCGGCGTCGACGGCGCGCGCGGCGTCGAGCTGCAGCTGCGCGAACGCGACCTGTACGTGATGCGCATCGACGGCCGGCCGTTCGAAACCTATGCCGCCACGCTCGACCAGCGGCGGCTGCAGGCGCCCACGCTCGACGATGCGCTGATCAAGTTGCCGCGCGCGGCCGGGGCCGAGCTGTTCGAGGCCCAGTCGCTGGTGGTGCTGTGCGTGGCCGAGTCATTGCGCAATGACCACATCGCCACGCGCATCGGCCAGCTGGTGCGCAAGGTCACGACCGGCCTGGTCGGCGCGCCGGTGCACCTGCCGGTGTCCGAGCTGCTGACCGAGGTGCGAGTGTGGGGCCAGGCCAGCGAGGCCGTGTTCGCGGCGCTGTCGTCCACCGCGCGCGGCATTGCGCTGAAGCGGCGCGTGGAGCTGACCCCCTTGCAGCGCCACTTCAGCGAGCGCGTCGACCTGGCCCGCGTCAGTGCGGCGCTGCAGCCGTGGGCGCGCGCCGTGAAAGTGCTGAAGCGCCCCAAGTAGGACGCTGCCTCAGCGCACCACTCCGCAGCCCTTCAGCAGCTCCACCAGCCGGGCCTGGATGGCCTGGCGCGACTGTGGGTTCGCGAACTCGCTGCGCGACATCAGCTGCGTACCGGCCGGCGTCTTCTTGAAGCGCTCGATGTCGGCGATCTCGTCGTCGGTGTACGACGCCATCGGCGGCACAAGACGGTCGCCGGCGTCGAGCTGCGCCTGCGCGACGCTGCGGTCGGCGTACTTGCGGCCGGCCGGCGTCGCGAGGAATTTCTCGATGCTGTCGATCTCGCCGGCACTCCAGTTGTCGGCAACGGCGGCTTCGAACACCGGCACCAGCGCCACCGGCTGCAGCGACTGCACGCAGGTGGCCGCATCGCGCGGCACCTTGCCGTCTTGCTGCGCATCGCGCATCGCGCTCTGCACGCCGAGCAGCGTCGACTTCGCGAGCATCGTCGCGCTGGCCGTCGGTGCGGCCAGGGCGGCAGGGGACCAGGCCTGGGCGGCCAGCAGGAGGATCAGGGGCACAAGCGTGGTTCGTCGCATGGGGTGCTGCGGGTGCGTGAAGACAGGCCTGCGATGCTAACGCGCCGGGCAGGCCGCCCCGCTGTCGATCCAGGCCTGGATCAGCGCACCGAACTGCGCCTGCGTGCCCGGTGCCGGCTCGCGGTTGCCGCCCGGCTGCCAGCCCCAGCCCACCAGCGAATCCTCGGCCATGTGGTGCTGGATCTCGGCCAGCGTCTTGCCGCCGTTGCGCCGCCGGTCCTTGATCTGCGTGCAGATCTGCCCGAGCGACTTGCCCTGCCAGGCCATGCTCGCGGGCGCCACGTGCCACAGCGGGTGGCCCGGGATGTTGCCCGGCTCGAAGTTGCCCGCGTGGTGGCAGCTGGTGCAGCGCAGGCCCACGGCCCCCTTGTCGTCGGCACCGCGCACCACCTTGGGCTGGTGCGGATGCATGTCGCCGGCCTGCGTGGGCCGCTCGCCGGCGGGGTGGCAGTTCATGCAGCGCGGGTGCTGGATCACCTTGCCGGCCTCGGTGAACAGCGCACGCGAGCGCTCGGTCGGGTTCGTGATCGACGAGAACGCCGAGGGCGGCTGCAGGTCGGCGGCACCGGCCTGCAGGCTGGACGCTGCGCAGGCGACTCCGGCCAGCGTCAATGCCCCCGCGCGGATCAAGCTTTTCATGGCCTCTCCCCGTGGTGATCGGAGCAATGAGGATACTGACCGACCTCAAGCCGTTGCAGGAGCATGGACATGCCGGTCACGCTGAACGTGAATGGACAACGCCACGCGCTCGACGTCGATCCCGAGACGCCGCTGCTGTGGGTGCTGCGCGAGGATGTCGGCCTCACCGGCACCAAGTACGGCTGCGGCGTCGCGCAGTGCGGCGCCTGCACGGTGCACCTCGATGGCGAGACGCTGCGCTCGTGCTCGATGCCCTGCGGCCAAGCCCAGGGCCGCCAGGTGACGACGATCGAGGGCCTGTCGTCGCGGGCCGCCAAGGCGGTGCAGAAGGCCTGGGTCGAGCTCGACGTCGTGCAGTGCGGCTACTGCCAGTCGGGCCAGATCATGTCGGCCACCGCACTGCTCGAGAAGAACAATCGACCGACCGATGCCGACATCGATGCGGCGATGGCCGGCAACATTTGCCGATGTGCCACCTACCAGCGCATCCGCGCGGCGATCCACGCCGCGGCGGCGCAGATCTGACAAGGAGCGCCGCATGCACCCGCTGATGCAACAACTGCAACTGGATGCGATCGCGCCTGTCCCGCAGGCGCCCTCCGGCCTGACGCGCCGCGCGCTGCTGGCCGGCGCGGCCGAGCTGGTTGTCCTGGCCGGCGGCACCGCGTCGCTGGTGCCGCTGTCCGCGCAAGCCGCGCAACCCGGCGCCGAGGGCGCGGCCACCGGCCCGCTGGCGCCGAACGCGTTCGTGCGCGTCGGCAGCGACAACATCGTCACCGTCGTCTGCAAGCACCACGAGATGGGGCAGGGCAACACCACCGGCCTCGCGTCGATGGTGGCCGACGAGCTGGATGCCGACTGGGCGCTGGTGCGCACCGAGTACGCGCCGTCGAACCCCAAGCTCTACAACAACCTGGCATTCGGCGAGCTGCAGGGCACCGGTGGCTCGTCGGCGATCTCCAACTCGTTCATGCAGATGCGCAGCGCCGGCGCCGCCGCCAGGGCGATGCTGGTGAATGCCGCGGCACAGGCCTGGGGCGTGCCGGCCGCCGAGGTGCAGGCGCGCAACAGCGTGCTCAGCCACCCGTCCGGCAAGCGCGCCACCTACGGCGAGATGGCCGAGGCCGCCAGCCGGCTCGCGCCGCCCGACAAGCCGGTGCTGAAGACGCCGGCGCAGTTCAACCTGATCGGCCGCGACAAGGCGGCGCCGCGCGTCGACTCGCCGTCCAAGTGCAATGGCACCGCCATCTACACCATCGACGTGAAGCTGCCGGGCCTGCTGAGCGCGGTGATCGCATGGCCGCCGTCGTTCGGCGCCAGGCTGGTGTCGTTCGACGCGACGAAAGCGAAGCAGGTGAAGGGCGTGACCGACGTGGTGCAGGTGCCCGAGGGCGTCGCGGTGGTTGCCACCGGCACCTGGGCCGCAATGCAGGGGCGCAAGGCGCTCGGCGTGGTGTGGGACGAATCCACGAGTGGGTCGCTCGATTCCGAGGCGCTGCTGGTGCAATACCGGCAGCAGGCGGCGCAGCCCGGCACCTCGTTCGCGCAGGCCAGGCCGGCGCCGGCGGTGCGGGCCGCGAAGACCCTCGAGGCCGTCTACGAGTTCCCGTTCCTCGCGCATGCGGCGATGGAGCCGATGAACTGCGTCGCCTGGCTGCACGACGGCCGGCTCGAGACCTGGTCGGGCCACCAGTTCCCCACCTTCGACCACATGCTGGCCGCGAAGGCGGCCGGGTTGCCGATGGAGAAGGTGACGCTGCACACGCTGGTGTCCGGCGGCAGCTTCGGGCGGCGCGCCAATGCCTACAGCGACTTCACGGTGGCGGCCGTCAACGTTGCCAAGGCGATCGACGGCCGGGCGCCGGTGCGACTGCAGTACACGCGCGAGGACGACATGGCCGCCGGGCTGTACCGCCCGCTGGTGGTGCACAGCGTGAAGGTGTCGCTCGACGCGGCGAACAAGGTGTCGGCCTGGGACCACGCGATCGTCGGCCAGTCGATCGTCGCCGGCACCGCGATGGCGATGATGATCAAGGATGGCGTCGACCCGACCTCGGTCGAGGGCGTGGCGCCCACCATCTACCAGCTGCCGATGCTGAGCGGGCGGCTGCAGTCGCCGGTGCTCGCGGTGAAGCCGCTGTGGTGGCGCTCGGTCGGCAACACGCACACCGCCTACGTGATGGAGACGATGATGGACGAGCTGGCCAAGGCGGCCGGCCAGGACCCGCTCGCGTTCCGGCTGTCGCTGCTCGAGAAGGATGGCCGCGCCGCCCGGGTGCTCAAGCTCGCGGCCGACAAGGCGCGCTGGGGCCGGCCGATGCGCACCGGGCGCGCGCAGGGGCTGGCGGTGCACGAATCGTTCGGCTCCTTCGTCGCGCAGGTGGCCGAGGTGTCGATGGCGAAGGGCAAGCTGAAGGTCGAGCGCGTGGTCTGCGCGGTCGACTGCGGCATCGCGGTCAATCCCGACATCGTGCGCGCGCAGATGGAAGGCTGCATCGGCTTCGCGCTCGGTGCGCTGTACTACGGCGAGATCGAGCTGAAGGGCGGGCGCGCGGTGCAGCGCAACTTCGACACCTACCGCTCGCTGCGCATCCACGAGATGCCGGTGGTCGAGGTGCACATCGTGCCGAGCACGGCGGCACCGAGCGGCGTCGGCGAGCCGGGCGTGCCGCCGCTGGCACCGGCGGTGGCGAACGCGCTGGCGCGCCTGGGCGGGCCGCGCGTGCGGCGCCTGCCGCTGGCGCGCGCCGGCCTGGTCGACGTCTAGCGCGCCGTCTTGCCGGTCGCCATCAACGCGCTGTCGATCGCCTCGTTCAGCTTGTCCACCGCGATCGGCTTCGTGATGTAGCGGAAGAAGCCGCCGGCCAGGCCGCGCGCCACGTCGCCGGCCATCGCGTTGGCGGTCAGCGCGATCACCGGGATGTGCGCGGTGCGCTGGTCGGCGCGCAGCACGCCCAGCGCGTCGCTGCCGTTCAGACCCGGCAGGTTGATGTCCATCAGGATGATCTGCGGCAGGTGCGCGCGCGCCAGCTCGATGCCCAGCTGCGCATCCGGTGCCGACATCTGCTCGACGTCGCCGCGCAGCGCGACGATCTCGCCCACCAGCTGCAGGTTGGCCGGGTTGTCCTCCACGTACAGCAGCAGCGGGCTGTCGCCCTTGCGGTTCGTGCCGGCCTCGCGCAGCTCGCCGAAATCGGTGGCCGCCGCCGGCAGCGCCGGCGCCTCGGCCTCGCGCAGCTCGACGCGGAACACGCTGCCGCTGCCCGGCGTGCTGCGGACCTCGATGCGCCCGCCCATCAGCTCGACCAGGCGCTTCGTGACGACCAGCCCGATGCCGGTGCCCTCGACGTTGCCGGCCTCCTGGCCGAGGCGGTTGAACGGCTGGAACAGCAGCGCCAGCTGCTCCGGGCGCAGCCCGCGCCCGGTGTCCTGCACCGAGATGGCGACGCGATCGGGCGGCAGCGGCTCGCAGTCGACCACCACCGTGCCGCCCTCGCGGTTGTACTTCACCGCATTCGACAGCAGGTTCAGCAGCACCTGCTTCAGCCGCGTGCGGTCGACGATGACGCTCAGCGCCACCTCGTCCGGGAACGACATGCGGATGCCGCGCTGGCCGGCCGACGGGCCGATCATCGTCTCGCACTCGCGCAGCATCTCGGCCAGCCCCACCGGCTCCAGCGACAGCATCATGTTCGACGACTCGATGCGCGCCAGGTCGAGGATCTCGTTGATGAGGTTCAGCAGGTGCCGTCCGGCCTTCAGGATCTGATGCGTGAACTCGATGCGCTTCGCGTCGGGCAGCGCATGCGCGTTGGCCTCCAGCAGCTGCCCGAAGCCGAGGATCGCGTTCAGCGGCGTGCGCAGCTCGTGGCTCATGCTGGAGAGGAACTCCGACTTCGCGCGGTTGGCCTTCTCGGCCGCCTCGGTCGCGTGCGCCAGCTCGCGGTTCGACGCCTCGAGCTGCGCGGTGCGCTCGCCGACGCGGCTCTCGAGCTGCTCGTTGAAGCGCATCACCTCCTGCTGCGCCTCGCGCCGGTGTTCCACCTCCAGCTCGATCTTCAGCAGCGCGTGCCGGTTCTCCAGCGCATGCCGCTCCACCTCGTCCATCATGCGGTTGAACGAATCGACCAGCACGCCCACCTCGTCGTCGCTGATGCGCTGTGCGCGCCGCGAGTAGTCGCGCTGCTCCACCACCTCGCGCGCGACGCCGGCGATGTCCAGGATCGGGCGCGTCACGATGCGCTGCAGCCACTGCGTCAAGGCCCAGGCCAGCAGCATCGCCAGCGCCGCCACCGCCGCGGCGATTCCGGCGTAGTCGACGATGCGGTCGTGCAGCGCGTAGTCGGCGCGCAGGTAGACCGTGCCTAGGAACTCGCCGCCGCTGACGATGCGCCGGTACACCAGCAGGTCGCGCCCGTCGACGCTCTCGCCGTCGGACTGCGGGTACGACGGGTAGCGCGCCTCCACGGGCCGTGCCGCCCAGGTCGCGAACAGCTTGCCCGACGCGTTGTAGATCGCCGCCGCATGCACCTGCGTGCGAAAGCGCAGCAGCCCGAGGTTCTCGGCCGCGACCTTCGGGTCGTCGAAGGCCAGCGCCGGCGCGATCGTGCGGCCCAGCAGCTCGGCCTGCGTGCTCACGTCGGCGGTCCAGCTGCGGTGGTATTCGCGCAGGTTGTAGACCACCATCGCCGCCAGCGCGACCGACAGCGCCACCAGTGTCGTCAGCAGCACGACGCTGGTCAGCTTGGCCCGCAGCGACCGGCCCCAGTGGATCCTCATGTCGGCCCCGCGTGAACCTTGCGCGCCACCGCCAGCAGCCGCGCGCTGATCTTCAGGCCGGCCTGTTCGGCCACCGCGGGCGCCACGTCGAAGCGCACCTTGTCGTCGACCACGACGAAGGTGATCGCGGTGCCGGTCGCCGCCGCGTCGTCCGATTCGCCGACCGTCAGCAGCGGCTGGCCGCGGGCCGCGGCGAGCACGCCGGGCAGCCGGCGCGCCGCGGCGCGGCCGACGAACAGCACGTGCAGGCCGGTGG
>NZ_JBFUEB010000149.1:0-11255 GCF_056404395.1 Rhizobacter sp. P2_D12
GGGCCTGCGGCCGCGCCGCGCCGCGCAGGGCGTCGTGCACCGCCGGCGGCAGCTGGCGCACCGCGATGCGGGCGATCTCGCGGCCGCCGCGGCGCAGGCTGCACCAGCCGCTGAGCGGCGCGCCCGCGGCCGGCAGCGGGGTGAGCGACAGCGCCTGCGCGCCGGGCAGCACCAGTTCGCCCAGGCGTTGTGCGGCCTCGCCGAACAAGGCCTCGGCGGCCAGCGCACGCAAGGCGTCGCCGACGTCGGGGCCGGCGGCCATCGCCAGCACGCTGTCGCTGCCGCACGCGATCGCGACGCTGAAGCGGCCGGCGTCGCTGGCCAGCTCCAAGGCATGGAGGGGGGCGCCGCCGGCGTCGGGCGCGGCGGCGAGCACCAGGCCGCGCCGCAGGTCCAGGGCCTGCCACAGCGCGCCCAGGCGGCGGTCGTGCAGCAGCCGCGATGCGGCGGCGCTGGCGGCTCCCACGGCCTTCAGGTGGGCGGCGATCGGCGTGACGGTATCGAGCGAGGCTGCGGTCATGGCGATTCAGTCAATGACGATGGCGACGTCGCGCCGGCGGTTCAGGGATTCTTCGAGCGCGTTGCCGAGGGCATCGCGATGGATGAAGAGTAGGTCGCGCGACTTCGAATCGGCGGTCTCGAAGCGAAGCTGCAGCCAGCACGACGAAACCGACAGCTGCAGCGTGGTCTCGGGCAGCACGTCGGGACGCAGCGGCATGCGCACCTGCCAACCTTCGCTGTCGTCGACGGCGCGCTCGTTGCAGAAGCGCGCAATGGTCTGCGCGATCGAAGCCACCAGCGGGTGCGGCGGCGCGGCGACGCGGGCGACGCGCGCGCTGCCGTGCAGCAGCGGGTGCAGCTGCTCGGCGCTGGGCACGACGGCGTCGGCCCAGTCGGGCTCGGGTTGCGGCTCGGCCTCGATCCCGCGAACGGGCTCGCTGCGTTCGCTGCGCGGTTCGGCGGCGAGTGCCTCGGGCGGGACCTTGGCCTTCTCGCCGAACGGCCGCGCGGCGCCCGGCTGGCGGCGCTGGCGCAGCAGGTCGGTGAAGCTGAAGCCGCGTGCAGCGTCCGAAGCCGGCGCAGCGGGCGGTTGCGCGGGTCGGTGCACCTCGAAGGCGACGTTGCGTGCGCGGGTCATCGCCGCCTCACAGCGCCACCCGGCCCAGGGGCTCGACGCGCACCTGCGAGCCCAGCTCCTGGTACGAGTACACCGCCAGCCACTTCGATTCCGACTCGACGATGCGCCGTACGTAGCGCCGGATGTCCATCGAGGTCACGACCGCGATGCCGGCGCGCGGCGTCAGACCGGCCAGCTCCTTCACGCGGCGCGCGATCGCGCCGACCGCATCGGGCGCCAGCGCCAGGTAGTTGCCGGCCGGCGTCGGCTTGATCGCGTCGCGGATCATCTTCTCGACCGCCGGCTCCAGCAACACCGCCGACAGCGCCCCGCTGCCCTGCGTTGCGCGGTGGCTCAGGAAGCGCCCGAGGTCGCCGCGCACGTACTCGGTCAGCATCAGCGCGTCCTTCTCCTTCGGCCCCCAGACGATCAGGCTCTCGCAGATGGCGCGCATGTTGCGGATCGGCAGCTGCTCTTCCAGCAGCCGGCGCAGCACCTCGGCGATGCGCTGCACCGTCACCACCTTCTGCATCTCGGCCACCAGGCCGGGGTAGTCGGCGCCGACGCGCTCAAGCACCCACTGCACCTCCTGGATGCCGAGGAACTGGTGCGCCTGCTCGTGCAGCGCCTGCACCGCATGGCGGGCGATCAGTTCCTCGTTGTCGGGCGTTCCGGGCTCCTTGCTGCCGTCCAGCGCCACCTGCCCCGTGCCGTGCGGCACGTCGTGCAGCAGCAGCTCGTACTCGTTGTCCGCATGCGTCGCGCGCGTCCACAGCCGGATGCCGGGGAACGGCAGGCCCAGCTGCTCCTGCAGGCTCTGGCGCTCGCGCTCGAACGCAGCGTTCAGCACGTCGGGGCGCAGCGTCGCGGCCAGCGCCGGCGACATCGTCACCGCCAGCGGCGCGGTGAAGGCACTGGCCTTGTCCTCGATCGCCTGGATCTCGCCCTTGCGTGCCTTCGCGCCTTCGCGCTGCAGGCCCTTCAGCGCATCGCCTTCCGCCCCGTGCGCCGGCACGCCCTTGGCCTTGGCCTGCAGCTGGCGCGCCAGCATCACCAGGCCCGCGGCCAGCAGCAGGAACACGTACCACGGGAAGCCCGGCACCAGCGCGAAGCCGCACAGGAAGCCGGCCGCCAGGTACAGCGCGCGCGGGCTGCGCGTCAGCTGGAAGGTGATCTCCTCGCCCAGCGACTTCGGCTTGGCCGCGTGCTCGTCGGCCACGCGCGTGATCATCACGCCGGCCGCCACGCAGATCAGCAGCGACGGGATCTGCGACACCATCGCGTCGCCGATCGACAGGATCGCGAAGCGGTTGGCCGCCTCGGCCGCCGGCATGCCGTGGTAGGTGATGCCGATCACGATGCCGGCCAGGATGTTGATGACGGTGATGATCAGCGCGGCGATCGCATCGCCCTTGACGAACTTCATCGCGCCGTCCATGCCGCCGTGCAGCTGGCTTTCCATCGCCAGCGCGGCCCGCCGCTGGCGCGCCTCGTCGCCGGTCAGGTGGCCGGCGCGCAGGTCGGCGTCGATGCTCATCTGCTTGCCCGGCATCGCGTCCAGCGTGAAGCGCGCGCCGACCTCGGCGACCCGCTCCGAGCCCTTGGCGATCACGATGAACTGCACCACCGTGATGATCAGGAACACCACGATGCCGACCACCAGGTTGCCGCCGACCACCAGGTTGCCGAACGATTCGATGATGTGCCCGGCATCGGCGTGCAGCAGGATCAGCTTGGTCGACGAGATGTTCAGCGACAGCCGGAACAGCGTCGTGAACAGCAGCAGCGACGGGAACGAGGTCAGCGACACCGCGCTCGGGATGTACATCGTCACCATCAGCAGCAGCGTGCTGATGGTCAGGTTGATCGCGAGCAGCCCGTCGATCAGGAAGGTGGGCAGCGGCAGCACCATCAGCGCGAGGATCGCGACGACGGTGGCCACCATCGCGGCGTCGCCGCCGAAGTTGATCTTGAGGTTCTTCATGGCGTGTGCCCTGGGTCAGTGAAGGGGTGGGTTCTCTGGGGTGTCGGTGGTGGGGTCCGTGGGGTCCGCACGCTTGGCGCCGATCTCGTCGACCCAGCGCAGCACGACGGCCACCGCCTCGAACAATTCCTCGGGCACGGCGTGGTCCACCGGCACCCTGTGCAGCGCACGCGCGAGCGGGGGGTGCGCGAACACCGGCACGCCCAGCGCCTCGGCGTGGCCGCGGATGCGCAGCGCCGCGTCGTCGACGCCCTTGGCCAGCACCACCGGCACGCCGGCCTCGTCGGCGCGGTAGCGGATCGCCACCGCGTAGTGCGTCGGGTTGACGACCACCGCATCGGCCTTCGCGACGGCCTGCTGCGGGTCTTCCTCGGCCAGCTCGCGTGCCAGCTGCTTGCGCTGGCCCTTGATCTCGGGGTCGCCTTCCTGGCCCTTGTACTCGCGCTTGATCTCGTCCTTGGACATGCGCTGTCCCTTCATGAAGTGGTGCCGCTGCAGCGCGTAGTCGAGCGGCGCGAGCACCAGGAACAGCGCCACCGCGAACAGCAGCACCTTGCCGATCGCGCCCCAGGCGATGCTGCCGATCGCCAGCGGCGTCTGGAACACCGCGCCCGAGATCAGCGGCAGCAGCTGCACGATGGCCTGCCACATCACGGCGCCGATCACCACCGCCTTCAGCACCATCTGCGCGAAGGTCATCAGCGACTTGAGCGAGAACACCTTCTTGATGCCCTGGGCCGGGTTGAGGCTGTCGAACTTGGGCTGCACCGCCTTCGGCGTCAGCTGGAAGCCCACGTGCGCCGCGATGCCGACGATGGCGCCGATGGCCGCCACCATCACCAGCGGCGCGATGACGAGCGCGGCCTCCATGCCCATCGCGGCCAGGCGCTTCCAGATCACGTCCATCGGCAGTTCGCCGACGCCGAAATCGAGGCCGAGCGAGACCACGGTGCGCATGCGTGCCGCGGCGCCGTCGGCCATCGCCATCAGCGTGCCGACGACAGCCAGCGTCGACGCGGCGATCGCCACGTCCTGGCTTTTCGCGACCTGGCCTTCCTCGCGCGCCTTGCGCAATTTCTGCTCTGTGGGCTCTTCGGTTTTTTCGTCGGACATGGCGGGACCATGGGCTGCGGGCGTCGACGGATCGGCGACATCGACAGGCTACGGATGCACGCCGCCGCAGCCACGTGCCGGCCCGAAGCGGCGTGCGCAAATCCGACGCCTGCGCCGCGGCATCGCGCTGCGGGGCCCGCGGCGCCGTCACAATGCGGCGCATGCCGGACCTGCCCGCCCCCGCGGCCCTCGACCTGCGGCGCGTGATCGACGCGCTGCCGGCGCTCGAAGCCACCGCCGATCCCGCCCGCCACCGCGGCCTGCTCGAACAGGCGGCCGCGCTGGCCGAGGGCGACGACGTCGATGCCCACACGCTCGGGCGCATCCGCCTGCTGATGGCCCGGCTGCATGCGCAGCTGGGCGAGTACGAGCTGGCCTATGCGCGCGCGCTGTCGGCCGCCGAGCAGCTCGAGCGCGCCGGCGACACCGAGCGCGCGGCGAGCGCCGCGAGCACCTGCATCTCGATCTGCATCGAGACCGGCGACTTCAGCCGGGCGCTGGAGCACCTGCACCAGACGCAGGCAGCGGCGCGCGCCCGCGGCGACACCGCGCTGCTGGTGCGGCTGCTGTTCAACCAGGCCTGCACCTTCCTGTGCGTCGACGAGTTCGATGCCGCGGCGCGCTGCTGCGAAGAGGTGTTGCGCGTGGCCGCCGAGGCGGCGCCGGACGTGGCGGCCGCGCTCGCGGTGACCGCCGAGAGCGCGCGCGCCGCGCTGGGCTTCAGCCGCACCTACATGGCCGACGCGCACGAGCGCCGCGGCCGCCTGCCCGAGGCACAGGCCGAGCGCAAGCGCGCCGCCGAGGCCTTGCCGCAGACCACCGGTGCCAGCCCGCTGGCCTCGCTGCACATGGTGATCTACGCGCGTTCGCGCCTGGGCGACCTGGCCGGCGCGCGCCACGCGGCGGCGATCTTCCTCGGCCGCGTGCGCCGCCTGCCGCGGGCGCCGCGCTGGATGGCGCAGGTGTGGCTGACGATGGGCGTGTACTACCAGCACGCCGGCCGGCCGGGGCGCGCCGCGGCGCGCTTCGAGCGGGCGATCCGCGCGATGCGCAGCATCCGCCACGACGGCGAGCTGCCGAACACGATGCAGATGCTGGCGAATGCGCATGCGGCCGACGGCCGGCATGCCGAAGCGCTGCGCTGGCTGCGCCAGGCGCATGCCAGCCGGCGCGTCACGCAGCCCGAGCAGGAGCGGCTGCACTACCGCATGGCGGCGCTGGAGCGCGATGYCGAGGAGCGCCGGCTCGAGCGCGAGACCGCGCTGCTGCACGCGCAGCGGCTGGCGGTGGTGGGCCGGCTGATGGCGCAGATCTACCACTCTCTGGGCGCGCCGCTGATGGCGGCGCGGCAGACGCTGTCGCTGTGCATCGCGCAGGCCGGCCACCTGCCGCCGGCCGAGCTGTCGGCGTCGCTGCGCGGCGTGGTGGCGCACATCGACGAGGCCACCGCGCTGACGCGCCAGCTGCGCATGTTCTCGTACCGGGCGGCGCCGCAGGCGATGGTGCTCGACCTGCCGCTCGCGCTGCACGAGGCCTGGCAGGGCCTGGCGATCGGGCGCGCGGCGCCGCGCGAGCCGCTGCGGCTGCAGGGCCTGGCGCCGCCGCAGGTGCGCGGCGATGCGCAGCGGCTGGCGGTGCTGCTGCGCATCCTGCTGATCGAGATCGAACGGCTGGGCGGCCCGCAGGCGCCGCGCGTGACGCTGTCGGTCAACGGCGCGGCGGTGCGCGTGCAGTTCACCTGTCCGGCCCGGGAGACGGATGCCTCGGCGGTCGGCGGCGTCGGCTTCACGCTGTGCGAGGAGATCGCGCGCGAGATGCAAGGCGGGCTGTGGCGCATGGATGCGCCGGCCGGGGAACTGCGGGTCGCGCTGGAATTGCCGGCCGAGCGCTGACCAGACGTCCCGTCCCCCGGCGTTGTGAACGGGCGCGGGGTTGGAACCCCAGGCAGGCCGGGCGCCACCCACGCGCGTTGCACTGGCCCCGGGAACAGACCATGCGTGGATATGCCTCTTCAGCCCTGTTGCGCGCGGTGCGCACGGGCGATGCCGACGAAGTCAAGCGCCTGCTCGGCCCCGACGTCGACACCGAACTCAAGCTGACCCGGCTGCGCCGGCAATCGCGCGGCGGTGAATCGGCGCTGTGGCGGGCGATGATGACGCTGCGCCTGCGCGACAGGACGCCGCCGGTGCGGGAGCTGGTCGAAGGCATCCTGGCCCTCGACGTCGACGGCGAGGTCAAGGTCTGCCTGCTGCGCGCGCAGGCCGCCGGCGCGACGCCGCTGCACGTGGCCTTCTTCAACGGACACGAAGAGACGCTGCTGCTGGTCGACCGCTGCCTGGCCCAGGCCGTCGAGCAGGGCCGGTTGAGCCTGGAACAGGCGACCCGGGTGCTGGGCGACCTGCGGCACATGCCGATCGACCGCTTTGCCGCACCGTCGAATGCGCTGTTCGCGGCGCGGCGGCAGGTGCTGAAGAACTGGAGCCAGCGAGTCAGCGCCCAACAGATCGACCCCGGCCGCAAGCGTCGCTTGCTCGACCGGCTCGCCACCCCCGTCGGCCAGGCCGTGAACGATGGCTTGAGGCAGCGGCTGGAGGGGTTCATCGGGGCCGACAGCGACCTCGATTGATCAGCAGTTCACGGCGGCCCCGGATTGGCATCCGGGCTACCGGCTCAAGCTCCGGTAGATCGCCATCACGTCCCGCACATAGGCCTGCGTCTCCGGATACGGCGGGATCTCGCGCCCGTATTTCAGCACCGCCCCTTCGCCCGCGTTGTAGGCCGCGACCGCCAGCTCCGGCTGGCCTTCGAACATGTTCAGCAGCGTGCGCAGGTAGCGCGCGCCGGTGCGCAGGTTGGCCTCGGGCTCGAACAGCGCGCGCTCGGCATCCGCCAGCCCCATGCGCGAGGCCGTCGCCGGCATCACCTGCATCAGCCCGATCGCGCCCTTGGACGAGACCGCGTTCGGGTTGAAGCGCGACTCCACGTGCACGATCGCGCGCAACAGGTTGACGTCGTGGCCGAAGGCCTTCGCGACCGCCTCGATCATCGGATCGTAGGCGCTGGTGCGGTCCGCCGCCGGCACCAGCGCGCCGGGCGACGGCGGCAGCAGCGCCAGGCTGCCGCGCCGCAGCGCCTCGGCCGACACCGGGCTGCCCGGCAGGCCGAACACCGACGCGACGTCCAGCGCGGTCGCCGGCTTCTGCGGCGCCGCCGCAGGCTGCAGCGGCACGCACTGCACGCCGCCCTCGCTGATCAGGCGCTCGCTGACGTAGCGCGTGCCGAACGCATCGGTGCAGCTGAAGGCCGCGACGGCGTGCGAGGCCACGCTCGCGAGCAGCGCGCCGAACGACGTGCGCCATCCACGGGAGGGCATGGCCACCTCAGGACAGCGCCAGCGCATCCTGGCGCCCGCGCACCGCGCCGCGGCGCGCCAGCGTCTCGGTCGGCGTCTCGCGGAAGTACTTGCGGTACGAGGTCACCAGCGTCGAGCGGTTGCGGATGCCCCAGCGCGCGGCCGTCTCGATCACCGTGTTCCCCGGCGCGTCGTCGCGCAGCAGGTCGGCGCGGATGCGCTCGACGCGGCAGCGCTGCATCACCTCGCCAGGCGTCATGCCCAGGTGGTTCTTGAAGGCCCACTGCAGCGCCCGCTCGGTGACCCCCATGTCGTCGGCGATCTCGCGCACGCTCAGCTCGGCGCAGTCCAGGTGCTCCAGCAGGTAGCGGTAGGCGCGGCGGTACCGGGCCGGCAGCCGCATCTCGATGTCGTCCTTCAGCGCCGCCGGCGTGGCCGTTCCCGGCTTGGCCGCACGGTCGTCGAAGGCCGATTCGGTGCGCACGCACTGCATGGATTCGAGCGCATAGCGCTGGTAGTGGCGCATCGACTCGTCGACGCGGCCCGACAGCGCGCACACCTTGGCCAGGCAGTACGACAGCTCCATGCGCCAGCGCTGGCGGCCGGCCAGCTCGGCCTCGCGCGACTGCAGCGGCTCGAGCCAGGCCCGCGCCTGCTCCGCCTGGCGCAGCGTGATGGCGACCAGCGCGGTGTCGAGCCGCGCGGCGCGTTCCAGCGTCACCAGGCCGAGCGTGCGCAGGCCGCTGATGTGCTCGTTCAGCGCCGCCTGCGCGCGCGCATCGCCGCAACCGGCCAGCACCAGGTCGCGCAGCTGCTGCAGCCGGCGCGCCACCAGCGGCACGCGGCCATGCGCATTCATGCAGTGCTCGATCGCCGCCAGCGGCTGCAGCTGCGCCGACACCGGCATGCGGTCGACCAGCGGAGACTGCCAGAACACGTGGTCGCGCAGGTCGTCGTGCGCGCGGATCTCGCTTTGCGCGAGCAGCTCCACGCGCACCAGGCTGACCAGCATCGCGAGCTGCACCGAGCCGTCGTCGCGCGCAATCTCGCTCGCATCGTCCAGCGCCTGCATCGCGCGCTCCTTCTGGCCCAGGCCGTGGCGCGCCATCGCCATCGCGCACAGCGCCTCGGCCTTCTGCGCCGGCGTGGCCGCCTCGTCCGCCGCGATGCGGCCGAAGCACGCCGCGGCGGTGCCGAAGCGGTGCTGGTACAGGCTCAGGAAGCCGGTGCTGCGGCACGAGACCACGCGCACCGCGCCGCGCTGCGCGCCACCGGCCAGCTTGACGGCCTGGCGGTAGGTTTCCTCGGCCTCCTCGGCACGGTCCAGCGCCAGCATCAGGTCGCCGCACAGCTGGGCCAGCTCGCTCAACGTGTCGTCCGACAGGTGCGCCGGGCGATCGCCCAGCAGCTCTTCGGCCTTGGAAACGGCTTCCTGGACGCGCCCGTCGAGCACCGGCGACATCAGGGACTGGACCTGCGCTTCTCGCGCGAGGACGGTGAGGACTTGAATCTGCATGGCGATCTCTCCGCTGGGTGGCTGGGTCCGATGCAGGACCCGATGCAACGCAGTCTGGAGATCGCAGCGAAAAACATGCTCATGAAGTGTCAGTCACGTCGGTAACCTCAAAAGCGAGAACGCGCTTCGCAAACTTGAGAGACATCGTGAAAGCGCCACCTCGCGCGCGGGCGGACACCCCCCTTTCCGACCGCGCCAGCGCAAACGTGACGCGTTTCACGAAAGTACAGGTGTACCTGGCGTTCATTCGGTCGATTCTCAAACTTGATACAGCCCGCGCCGGCTGGGCAGGCGAGCGGCCGGGTTGCTTCACGAAGTCACATGAACTTTCAGGACCGAGAATGAAAAAGATCTTGCGCCGCGGCATGCCTTTCTCGCCCGAAGTGGCGCCGCTGGTCTCGCGCATGCCGGTGGTCGACGAGTACCGCGAGTCGCTGCTGCGGCTGCAGGGGGTGTGGGACAGCCTGGCGATGCTCGGGCAGATGAGCGGCACGCTGCCCGACATCGGCGCGACACGCGCCGCCTTCCAGGCCCTGTCCGAAGACCTGCTGGACAGCCTGGGCCGCACGCTGCTGGGCAATGTCGCGCAGCGCATGCGCAGCCAGGCCCAGGTGGCGATCGACATCCTGGTGCGCAACCTGTTCGAGCGCACCGCCGACATCGGCTTCCTGAGCACCGACAGCGCGCTGCGCGAGCTGGTGCGCGCGGCGACCTCGCCGGACGGCGCCGACGATGCGCAGCGCCATGCGCTGCAGGCACGCTTCGCCGACTACGTGGCCAAGTACTCGGTGTATGACGACGTCGTCGCGCTGGCGCCGGACGGCCGCGTGCTGGCGCGGCTCGACCGCTCGGTGCCCGCAACGGCCGCCGGCCGCGAGCCCTGGCTGCTGCAGGCGCTGCAGGGCGGCCCCTACGTCGAGCACTTCGGCGACTCGCCGCTGATGGGCGGGCGGCGCGCGCTGTTGTACGCGGCGGCGATCCGCGTCGATGAGCGCATCGCCGGCGTGCTGTGCCTGTCGTTCCGCTTCGATGACGAGATGCAGGCCATCTTCGCGCAGCTGCTCGAGCCGCGCGACCGCGGCGTGATCGTGCTGACCGGGCCGCAACACACCGTGCTGGCCTCGTCCGACCCGTGGCAGGTGCCGCCGGGCGCGCCGCTGCCGGCGATGGCGCCGGGCGCCGCACCCCAGCGGGGCCGTTTCGCCGGCCGCGAGATGCTGATGGTGCATGCCGGGGCCACCGGCTACGAGGGCTACATGGGCCCCGGCTGGTCGGCGCGCGCGCTGGTGCCGGTGGACCAGGCCTTCGACCTCGCCGACGGGCCGGACGACGCCCGGGACGAGCACGCCGGCGACGACCTGCTGGCCCGGCTCGACACCCGTGAGCTGTTCGGCGAGGCGCTGCGTGCCATCCCCGGCCAGGCCCGCCACATCCAGCGCGACCTGTCGCGCGTGCTGTGGAACGGCCGGCTGCGCCCGCCGGGCGAAGGCACCTCCAGCGCCTTCGCGGCGACGCTGCTGCGCGAGGTCGGCCAGACCGGCGAGCGCATCCGCCAGGTCTTCGAGCAGGCCATCGCCAACCTGCACCGCTCGACGCTGGACGCGGTGTTCGACGAGGCGCGCCACCATGCGCGGCTCGCGATCGACATCGTCGACCGCAACCTCTACGAACGCGCCAACGACTGCCGCTGGTGGGCGCTGGACGGCGCGTTGCGCGAGGTGCTGGCGCAGCCGCACGGACAGCGCGACGCACAGCGCGCGGCGGCCGTCCTGCAGCGCATCAACGGGCTCTACACGGTGTATGCGCTGCTGGTGCTGTTCGACACCGAAGGCCGCATCGTCGCGGCGTCCGATCCGGCCGAGCAGGCGCGCTGCGGACAGCGGCTGGACGCACCGTGGGTGCGCGAGACGCTGGCCCTGCGCGACCCGCAGCAGTATGTCGAATCGGCACATGCGGCCAGCGACCTGTACGGCGGCCGGCCCACCTACGTCTATGGCGCCGCGCTGCACGGCGCGGCGGGCGACGTGGCCGGCGGCATCGCCATCGTCTTCGACGGCGCCCCGCAGTTCGCCGCAATGCTGCGCGACGCGCTGCCGCACGATGCGCAGGGCCAGGTGCCGGCCGGTGCGGCGGCGCTGCTGGTCACGCGCGAAGGCGCGGTGGTGGCCTGCAG
>NZ_JBFUEB010000150.1:0-11098 GCF_056404395.1 Rhizobacter sp. P2_D12
GGCCAAGCCCGCGCCGGCGCCTGCACCGGCACCCGCGCCCGTCGTCGTCGCCGCGGCACCGAAGGCGGCCCCCGCTCCGGCACCTGCGCCTGCGCCCGCTGCCGTCGCGGCGAAGCCGGCTTCGGCCGCCGCCGGTGCCGATGCGCAGAACATCGAAGCCGCCGCGCTGGCCTGGGCCGATGCCTGGTCACGCAAGGACATCGACGCCTACTTCGCGTCCTACACCCCCGACTTCGACGGCGGCAAGTCGCGCACGGCCTGGGAGGCCGAGCGCCGCGCCCGCATCACCGGCAAGCGCAGCATCAGCGTCGCGCTGAGCGACTTCAACATCCGCGTCCAGGGCGACAAGGCCGTCGTGCAGGTGCGCCAGGCCTACAGCGCCGATGCGCTGAAGGTGTCGAGCCGCAAGACGCTGGAGATGGTGCGCGTGTCCGGCCGCTGGCTGATCCAGAAGGAAAGCACCGGCTCGTGATCCGACGCCTGCGTGAGCGCTGCCAGCGGGCGGCATGGCAGCTCGGCCTCTTGCCTTGGCTGCTGGCCGGACTGCCGCCGGCCGCCGCCGCGCCGCTGCAGCCGGTGGTGGCGCGCAGCACCGCGCCGGCCGGCCACGCATCGCCCGAAGCCCGCCTGATCGAGATCTACCAGCTGATCCGCCAGGGCGCCGCGCGACAGGCGCTCGGCAAGGCCGAATCGCTGACGCGCGACGTGCCGAATTTCCAGCTGGCGCAACTCGTCTACGGCGACCTGCTGCTGGCACGGCGCCAGCCGCTCGAGACGATGGGCGCGGTGCCGCCCGGCGTGGCCGCGTCGTCGCCGGACCAGCTCGCGCAGCTGCGCCAGGAAGCCGCGCTGCGCCTGGCCGCCCTCACCGAGCGCCCGCCGGCCGATGCGCTGCCGCGCCAGTTCCTCGACATCCCCCCGAGCACCCGCCATGCGATCGCGGTCGACGCGAGCCGCTCGCGGCTGTACCTGTTCTCCAACGACGCCAAGGGCCTGCGCCTGATCGCCGACCACTACGTGTCGCTCGGCCGGCTCGGCGTCGACAAGAAGGAGCAAGGCGACCAGCGCACGCCGCTCGGCGTCTACTTCATCACCAGCCGGCTCACCACCCGGCAGGTGGCCGAGTTCTACGGCCCCGGCGCGCTGACGCTGAACTACCCGAACGAGTACGACCGCCGGCGCGGCAAGACCGGCGGCGGCATCTGGCTGCACGGGGTGCCGCCGAGCAACTTCGCGCGCGGCCCGCAGACCACCGACGGCTGCGTGGTGCTCGCCAACACCGACTTGGCGCGCCTGCTGCGCGACGTGTCGCCGCGGCGCACGCCGGTGGTCATCGCGCCGAAGATCGAATGGGTCGCAAGTGCCCAGGCCGAACGCGAGCGCAGCGCGGCGCGTGCGATGGTCGAGCAGTGGCGCGTCGCGCGTTCGCAAGGCGACGTCGCGAGGTTGCTGAGCTTCTATTCGCCGCAGTTCCAGAGCGGCAGCGCCGACATCGCGCAGTGGTCGCAGATGGTCGACAAGGAACTGCAGGCCACGCGCGGCCGCACGGCCGCGCTGAAGGAGATGTCCATCCTGTCGTGGCGCGACGCCGGCGAGGTGCTGATCGTCACCTTCGGCGAGGTGCTGAGCGGCCAGCTGACCGGCCCGCTGAAACGCCAGTACTGGGGGAAGGAAGGTGGACAATGGAAAATATTCTTCGAAGGAGTGATTCTGTGAAATCAATGAAGGCATGGGTGCCGCTGCTGGTGGCCGGCGTGATCGGCCTCTCGGGCAGCATGGCCGCGTACGCGCAGAAGGTGAAGCTCGCGACCTCGATGGGCGACATCGTCATCGAGCTCGACGCGGCGAAGGCGCCGAAGTCGGCGGCCAATTTCCTGCAGTACGTGAAGGACGGCCACTACAACGGCACCGTCTTCCACCGCGTGATCCCGAACTTCATGATCCAGGGCGGCGGCATGACCCCCGACCTGAAGGAAAAGCAGACGCGCGCGCCGATCCCGCTGGAGGCCCGCAACGGCCTGACCAACCAGCGCGGCACCGTCGCGATGGCGCGCACGATGGATCCGAACTCGGCCACCTCGCAGTTCTTCATCAACGTCAAGGACAACGAATTCCTCAACGCCGCGCAATCGCGCGACGGCAACGGCTATGCCGTTTTCGGCAAGGTCGTCGCGGGCATGGACGTGGTCGACAAGATCCGCGCCGTGTCCACCGGCAACAAGGGCCCGTACCAGGACGTCCCGGTCGAGCCCGTCATCATCAAGCAAGCCACGCTGGAGAAATAACATGAGCCAACTCGTCGACCTGGTCACCAACCACGGCACCATCCGCATCGAACTCGACGCGGACAAGGCCCCGCTGTCGGCCAAGAACTTCCTCTCGTACGTCGAGAAGGGCCACTACAGCGGCACGGTGTTCCACCGCGTCATCAAGGGCTTCATGATCCAGGGCGGCGGCTTCGAGCCCGGCATGAAGCAGAAGCCCACCGAGGCACCGATCCAGAACGAGGCCGGCAACGGCCTGAAGAACAACCACTACACGCTGGCGATGGCGCGCACCAATGCGCCGCATTCGGCGACGGCGCAGTTCTTCATCAACGCGACCGACAACGATTTCCTGAACTTCAAGTCCGAATCGCCGTCCGGCTGGGGCTATGCGGTGTTCGGCAAGGTGGTGTCGGGCCAGGAGATCGTCGACGCGATCGAACGCGTGAAGACCGGCAACAAGGGTGGCCACAGCGACGTGCCGCTCGAGGACGTCGTGATCACCGAAGCCAAGGTCGTCGCCTGAGCGACGGCCGGCAGGACCCGGGCGAGATGACGCGCAAGCCGGCACCTCCTCCCCTGCCCAGCCTGTGGGAATACGCAGCGCCGGCCGACTGGCGCTGCATCGACTTCATCTCCGACCTGCACCTGGGGGCCGAGACGCCGCGCAGCTTCGAGGCCTGGTCGGCCTACCTACGCACGACCGACGCCGACGCGGTGTTCATCCTCGGCGACCTGTTCGAGGTCTGGGCCGGCGACGACAGCCGCTTCGAGGGTTTCGAGGCGGCTTGCGCGAACGAACTGGCCGAGGCGGCCTGCCGGCGCACCGTCGGCTTCATGGCGGGCAACCGCGATTTCCTGGTCGGGCTGGAGATGCTGCGCGATTGCGGCGTGCTCGCGCTGCCCGACCCGACGGTGCTCGAGGCCTTCGGCCAGCGCGTGCTGCTGACGCACGGCGATGCGCTGTGCCTGGACGACACCGCCTACCTGCAGTTCCGCGCCGTGGTGCGCAGCGAGGCCTGGCAGCAGGAGTTCCTGTCGAAGCCGCTGGCCGACCGGCAGCGCTATGCGCGCGCGGTGCGCAACGAGAGCGAACAGCGCAAGCAGCTGCACGCAACCCCGATGGACTGGGCCGACGTCGATGGCGCTGCCGCGGTGCGCTGGTTGCACGAAGCCGGCGCGACGACGATGGTGCATGGCCACACCCACCATCCCGGCAGCGAGCCGCTGGCCCCGGGCCTGCTGCGCCACGTGCTGAGCGACTGGGACCTGGACCACCCGCCGCGACGCGCCGAGGTGCTGCGCTGGAGCGAGCGCGGCTTCAAGCGCATCGCACCGCCCGGCGTGGCGCTGCCCTGACAAGCCCGCGATGCTGAGCCGCGTCTGGAACACCGTGCAGGGCTGGCGCGAGAAGCGCACGCTGGCGCAGCGCGCGATCCCCGACGCGCTGTGGGCGGACACGCGCATGCGCTACCCCTTCCTGGCCGAACTCGACGACGACGATGCCGGGCGGCTGCGCACGCTGGCGACGCTGTTCCTCGCGCGCAAGCAGTTCCATGGCACGCACGGGCTGGAGGTCAGCGACGCGATGGCGGTCGCGATCGCCGCGCAGGCCTGCCTGCCGATCCTGAACCTGGGCCTCGACTGGTACGACGGCTTCGTCGGCATCGTCGTGCACCCGGACGAGATGGTCGCGCAGCGCGAGGTGATGGACGAGGACGGCGTCGTGCACGAGTACGAGGAAGTGCTGGCCGGCGAGGCGCTGGAGGGCGGGCCGGTGACGCTGTCGTGGCGCGACGTCGAGGACGCTGCCGAGAGCGCCGACTGGGGCTACAACGTCGTGATCCACGAGTTCGCGCACGTCATCGACATGCGCGACGGCGAGGCCGACGGCATTCCGCCGCTGCCCGGACGCGAGGCCCACCTGGCCTGGCGCCGCGTGCTCGACGCAAGCTACGAACGCTTCTGCGACGAGGTCGACCGCGGCGAGGAGACGCTGATCGATCCGTACGGCGCCGAGGCGCCGGGCGAGTTCTTCGCGGTGGCCTGCGAGACCTTCTTCGTCTCGGCGCCGGACCTGCTGGAGTGGGATCCGCAGCTGTATGCGCTGCTGCGCGGGTTCTTCGCGCAGGATCCGGCGGCGCGCTTCGCGTTCGGGCTCTCTGCGGAATGACCCATGAAAAACGGGGCCCGCGGGCCCCGTCTTCCTTTACGCCGTCGCCGGCTCGGCCTTCGGCTTGTCGATCTTCTTCGCCGGCTGGATGTCCAGCACCGTCTTGCCGTCGGCATCGACGTCCACCGTCAGCCGGCCACCGTCGACCAGGCTGCCGAACAGCAGCTCGTCGGCCAGCGCACGCCGGATCGTGTCCTGGATCAGGCGCTGCATCGGGCGCGCACCCATCAACGGGTCGAAACCGTTCTTCGCCAGCAGCTTGCGCAGCCCATCGGTGAAGGTGACCTCGACCTTCTTCTCCGACAGCTGGCTTTCCAGCTGCAGCAGGAACTTGTCGACCACCCGCATGATGATGTCTTCGTCCAGCGCACGGAAGCTCACCGTCGCGTCGAGGCGGTTGCGGAACTCCGGCGTGAACAGGCGCTTGATGTCGGCCATCTCGTCGCCCTGCTCGCGGGCGTTCGTGAAGCCGATCGTCGACTTGTTCATCGTCTCCGCGCCCGCGTTCGTCGTCATGATGATGATGACGTTGCGGAAGTCGGCCTTGCGCCCGTTGTTGTCGGTCAGCGTGCCATGGTCCATCACCTGCAGCAGCACGTTGAAGACGTCCGGGTGCGCCTTCTCGATTTCGTCGAGCAGCAGCACCGCGTGCGGCTTCTTCGTGATCGCCTCGGTCAGCAGCCCGCCCTGGTCGAAGCCGACGTACCCCGGCGGCGCACCGATCAGGCGGCTCACGGCATGGCGTTCCATGTACTCGCTCATGTCGAAACGGATCAGCTCGATGCCGAGGATGAAGGCCAGTTGCTTGGCCACCTCGGTCTTGCCGACGCCGGTCGGACCGCTGAACAGGAACGAGCCGATCGGCTTGTCCGGCTTGCCCAGGCCCGAGCGCGCCATCTTGATGGCCGCCGCGATCGCCTCGACCGCCGGTTCCTGGCCGAACACCACGCTGTTCAGGTCACGGTCCAGCGTCTTCAGCTTCGAGCGGTCGTCGCTGGACACGCTGGTCGGCGGGATGCGCGCAATCTTGGCGACGATTTCCTCGACCTCGTTGCGGGTGATCGTCTTCTTCTGCTTGCTCTTCGGCAGGATCCGCTGGGCGGCACCGGCCTCGTCGATCACGTCGATCGCCTTGTCGGGCAGGTGACGGTCGTTGATGAACTTGGCCGACAGCTCGGCGGCGGCCTGCAGCGCCCCCAGCGCGTACTTGACGCTGTGGTGCTCTTCGAAGCGCGACTTCAGGCCCTTCAGGATCTCGACCGTCTGCTCGACCGACGGCTCGACCACGTCGACCTTCTGGAAGCGCCGCGACAGCGCCGCGTCCTTCTCGAAGATGCCGCGGTACTCGGTGAAGGTGGTGGCGCCGATGCACTTCATTGCACCGGAGCTCAGCGCCGGCTTCAGCAAGTTGCTCGCATCCAACGTTCCACCCGAGGCCGCACCGGCACCGATCAGCGTGTGGATCTCGTCGATGAAGAGCACCGCGTTCGGCTGGTCCTTCAGGTGCTTCAGCACGCTCTTCAGGCGCTGCTCGAAATCGCCGCGGTACTTGGTGCCGGCCAGCAGCGCGCCCATGTCGAGCGAATACACGTTGGCATCGGCCAGGATCTCCGGCACGTCGCCTTGCGTGATGCGCCAGGCCAGGCCCTCGGCGATGGCGGTCTTGCCGACGCCGGCCTCGCCGACCAGCAGCGGGTTGTTCTTGCGCCGGCGGCACAGGATCTGGATCACGCGCTCGACCTCGAGCTCGCGGCCGATCAGCGGATCGATCTTGCCGTCGCGGGCCAGCTGGTTCAGGTTCTGCGTGAACTGGTCCAGCGGCGAACCCTTGCCCTCGCCCTCTTCCTTCTCGCCTTCGGCGTTCGGGCCGCCTTCGCTCGGCTTGGCCGGCTCCGGCGGATCGGATTTCTTGATGCCGTGGGCGATGAAGTTGACGACGTCCAGGCGTGTCACGCCCTGCTGGTGCAGGTAATAGACGGCGTGGGAGTCCTTTTCGCCGAAGATCGCGACCAGCACGTTGGCGCCGGTCACCTCCTTCTTGCCGCTGCCGGTGGACTGCACGTGCATGATCGCGCGCTGGATCACGCGCTGGAAACCCAGCGTCGGCTGCGTGTCCACCTCTTCGGCGCCGCCGACGGTGGGGGTGTTTTCCTTGATGAACTGCGCCAGGCTCTTGCGCAGGTCGTCGATGTTGGCCGAGCAGGCGCGCAGCACCTCCGCGGCCGACGGGTTGTCGAGCAGCGCCATCAGCAGGTGCTCGACGGTGATGAATTCGTGGCGCTGCTGGCGCGCCTCGACGAACGCCATGTGCAGGCTGACTTCAAGCTCTTGCGCGATCATGCGGCCTCCATAATGCATTGCAACGGGTGACCGCCCCGGCGGGCAGCGGCCAACACCAATTCGACTTTGGTTGCAGCGACGTCCTTGGTATAGACGCCGCAGACTCCGCGGCCCTCTTTGTGAACCTTGAGCATGATCTGCGTCGCGGTTTCGAGGTCGCGCTGGAAATACTCCTGCAGCACCATCACGACAAACTCCATCGGCGTGTAGTCGTCGTTGAGCAGTACCACCTGGTACATGCGCGGCGGCTCGGTCTTGGCGGCCTGCCTTTCGGCAACGACCGCCCCCTGCCCGTCGTCGGGCTTCGGCCGCGTCAGCGGCGGCTCGGGCGGGGTCGGTTTTTCCTCGGGCATGGAACCATTCTATAGAGTTGATTTCGCTGTGGTCACTCGAACGGATATTGCGACGGGTGAACGAACTACAAGCCCCGGAAATGCATCACAAGCGCCCCGCTGTTCGCGCATTGTTGATCCACACAGACCCGCGGCAATGCATTTGGTTGCATGGCCCTGAACCCTGGTTTGCTGCGCCTTGACAGTCACCAAGGTGGCGCACAAAATTCTCCGCTCACAGGGACAGGAGACCAATATGGCCGTCGGAACAGTGAAGTGGTTCAATGATGCGAAGGGATTCGGCTTCATCGAACCTGAAGGGGGTGGCGAGGATGTGTTCGCACATTTTTCCGCCATCCAGAGTGAAGGCTTTCGAACGCTCAAACAGGGCGGTCGAGTGAGCTATGAAATGGTGCAGGGGCCGAAAGGCCAGTTGGCGCAGAACATCTGCCCGCTGGCCGACGACGCAGCACCAGAGTCACGCCAGCGACGTTCTGCTGACGTGACAGAGTCCTCAGCTGCTGCAGCCTGACACGTGCGCCGCGGAAGCGGCGTGGCGATCAATGGGCCGTCGGCGCCATTTCGGTGGCGCTGGCGGCTGATGCAGTCTCGGTTTGGCGCACTCGGGCGCCGTTTGCCACATCGAGCGCCTGCGAGCGCGATCGGTGGGAGCGGTTTGCGCGTGTGAGATCAAGCCAGGGTTGCGTCAGCTCAGCTGAAACGACGAAGGCCTGCTTCACGGCAGGCCTTCGTGTTTCCAGCGACGGTTTTCGGTGGAATGAGCCTGGCGGCCCATCCCCCGGCGTCGTCACATGTGGTCGATCATCACCTGGCCGAAGCCCGAGCATGACACCTGGGTCGCGCCGTCCATCAGGCGGGCGAAGTCGTAGGTGACCTTCTTCGACAGGATGGACTTCTCCATCGAGCTGATGATCAGGTCGGCCGCTTCCGTCCAACCCATGTGGCGCAGCATCATTTCGGCCGACAGGATCTCGGAACCGGGGTTCACGTAATCCTTGCCGGCGTACTTGGGCGCCGTGCCGTGGGTGGCTTCGAACATCGCCACCGAATCGCTCAGGTTCGCACCCGGGGCGATGCCGATGCCGCCGACCTGGGCTGCCAGCGCATCCGACACGTAGTCACCGTTCAGGTTCAGCGTCGCGATCACCGAGTATTCGGCCGGGCGCAGCAGGATCTGCTGCAGGAAGGCGTCGGCGATCGAATCCTTGATCGTGATGTCCTTGCCTGTGTTCGGGTTCTTGAACTTGCACCACGGGCCGCCGTCGATCAGCTGCGCACCGAATTCCTTCTGGGCCAGGCCATAGGCCCAGTCGCGGAAGCCGCCTTCGGTGAACTTCATGATGTTGCCCTTGTGAACGATGGTCACGCTGGGCTTGTCGTTGTCGATCGCGTACTGGATCGCCTTGCGCACCAGGCGCTCGGTGCCTTCGCGCGACACCGGCTTGATGCCGATGCCCGAGGTGTTCGGGAAGCGGATCTTCTTGACGCCGAATTCGTCCTGCAGGAACTTGATCAGCTTCTTGGCCTTGTCGCTCTCGGCCTCGAACTCGATGCCGGCGTAGATGTCTTCCGAGTTCTCGCGGAAGATCACCATGTTGGTCTTCTCGGGTTCCTTCACCGGCGACGGCACGCCCTTGAAGTACTGGATCGGGCGCAGGCAGACGTACAGGTCGAGTTCCTGGCGCAGCGCGACGTTCAGCGAGCGGATGCCACCGCCGACCGGCGTCGTCAGCGGGCCCTTGATCGACACCACGTATTCGCGCAGCACCTGCAGGGTTTCTTCGGGCAGCCAGACGTCCGGGCCATAGACCTTGGTCGACTTCTCGCCGGCGAAGATCTCCATCCAGTGGATCTTCTTCGCGCCCTTGTAAGCCTTCGCAACCGCGGCGTCGACCACCTTGATCATCACCGGCGTGATGTCGTAGCCGGTGCCGTCGCCCTCGATGTACGGAATGATGGGCTGGTCAGGGACGTTGAGCGAAAAGTCGCCGTTGACGGTGATCTTCTGCCCACCCTCGGGCACCTTGATGTGCTGATACATGAATTGCTCCGCGCGCTGCTGGGATTGAACGACTGGTTGGAACGACCGATTTGCAGCCGGCGATTCTATGTCACCCGCCCTGTCAACCGACTTTCGAGAGCCCGCGTTACGGGCGGGCTGCCCAAGGATGGACAGCGGATCCAAACTTCAGAAAGGTAAATCGAATGAACAAGATTCTGGCCGCCCTGATTGCTTCGCTGTTCGCCGCCGGCGCTTTCGCCGCTGATGCCAAGCCCGCGGCTGAAGCCGCCAAGCCGGCTGCCTCGGCTGCCAAGGCCGAGAAGAAGGCTGACAAGAAGGAAGAAAAGAAGGAAGTGAAGAAGGAAGAGAAGAAGGGCTGATCCCCGACTCTGCGAGTTCGCCAAGACGCCCGGCCCGTGCCGGGCGTTTTTGACTGCGTCGAAGCTTCGCTTTCATGGGCGCTCGCTACACTCGCTGGGCCCACCGCCGTCGACACCGATCCATGAAGCCTCTTTCCCGCCCCTTGCCGGCCCTGCTGGCGCTCTCCACCCTCGCTGCCCTGGCCGGCACCGCCTGCGCGCAGGACGCGCCGCAGCAGTTGCCCGCGATCCAGATCACCGCCGGCATCCACAACATCCAGGCCCAGGTCGCCCAGACGCCCGACCAGCGCGCCACCGGGCTGATGTTCCGCAAGACCATGGGCACCAACGAAGGCATGCTGTTCGCGTTCGAAGACGCCGGCGTGCAGTGCTTCTGGATGAAGAACACGCTGCTGCCGCTGTCTGCCGCGTTCGTCGCCGACGACGGCACCGTCGTCAACGTCGAGGACATGAAGCCGCAGACGCTCGATTCGCATTGCTCGAAGAAGCCGGTGCGCTTCGTGCTGGAGATGAACCAGGGCTGGTTCGCCAAGCGCGGCATCAAGGCCGGCGACAAGCTGTCCGGCACGCCGTTCGCGCGCTGAAATATCTTGACGCACCCATCAAAAAAGCCGATCGATCGATCGGCTTTTTGCTGGGCGCAGTGAACCTCGTTCAGGCGAAGTTCTTTTCCGCGAAATCCCAGTTGACCAGCGAGGTCAGGAAGGTCTCGACGAACTTCGGACGCAGGTTGCGGTAGTCGATGTAGTAGGCGTGCTCCCACACGTCGATCGTCAGCAGCGGCTTGTCGCCGGTGGTCAGCGGCGTGCCGGCCGCGCCCATGTTGACGATGTCGACGCTGCCGTCCGGCTTCTTCACGAGCCAGGTCCAGCCCGAGCCGAAGTTGCCGACGGCGCTCTTCGTGAAGGCCTCCTTGAACGAGGCGTAGCTGCCGAACTTGGCCGTGATCGCCGCCGCCAGCGCGCCCTTGGGCTCACCGCCGCCGGCAGGCTTCATGCAGCTCCAGAAGAAGGTGTGGTTCCAGATCTGCGCGGCGTTGTTGTAGATGCCGCCGGAAGCCTTCTTGACGATCTCTTCGAGGCTCAGCGACTCGAACTCCGTCCCCTTCTGCAGGTTGTTCAGGTTCACCACGTAGGCGTTGTGGTGCTTGCCGTAGTGGTACTCGAGGGTCTCCTTGCTCAGGTGCGGGGCGAGGGCGTCCTGGGCGTAGGGCAGCGGCGGCAGCGTGTGTTCCATGTGAGGTCCTTTCGAGTGTCGGGTCAGGTGGGGCGCATTGTAGGCAGAGCGCCAGCGGGTTGCAGGGGCTCCGCGGATGACGTCACTTGCAGCACGTCGACCGTCGCCCTGCCGTCGGACAGCACGGCCCCCAGCCGCTGGCCCGGCGACAGCGAGGCGACGCTGGCGACCGGTGCGCCGGCGCCGTCTTCCAGCCACGCATAGCCGCGCGCCAGCACCTGACGCGGATCGACGGCGTGCAGCCGCGCCGCCAGCGCGTCGACGCGATGGTGGGCGACGTCGGTGTTGCGCTGCAGGCTGCGCGTGAGGCGCGGCGCCAGCGCCTCCAGCCGGTGCGCGTCGGCCTGCAG
>NZ_JBFUEB010000151.1:0-11097 GCF_056404395.1 Rhizobacter sp. P2_D12
AGACAGGCCCGTGCGCCGGGCTATCTCTCGGATGGACAGTTGCTCGCGCAGTGCCCAGCGCCTGATGACACTCAGTGTCGCCACGTCAATCACTCCTTCGCTCCCTGCCACCAAAAGCAGCAGGTTAGGGTTCTTGCGTGGGTCAGTTTTGGATGGAAATCCTCGGGCTCAGTGGGTCAGTTCTGGATGGAAATCAACACACTGGCCGAAGCGGCCGAGGTCGTGGCAGGCGCTGCCACCCACGTGGACCTGCTGAAGGCCCTGCACGCGCTGATGCGCGATTCGTTCAGCAAGGGCGATTTCGCGGCAAGCATCTTTGAGCGCGTCGCGGCCGGTGAGAACGTCGCATGCCCGAAGTACATCGCCGACGCCCTCACCTGGCTGCAGGATGAACTCGATCCCGCCGAAAACGTGACGCCATGACCGGCGCCGTCGTCCATGAAGGCAACGACCGCGACGCTGGCGTCGTCGAAGAAATCTGCGGGTACCTGACGGAGCAGCCCCCGCAGAGCTTCTTCCTGTTCGCGGGGGCGGGCTCGGGCAAGACACGCACGCTGGTCGAAGTGCTGCGCCGACTGACCGGCGTGGTGCCGCACGAGCGCGGCGGAAGGATGGCCCACCGCCTGCGCCTCTATGGACGGTCGATCCGCGTCGTCACGTACACCAAGAACGCCGTTGCGGTCATCAGCGGCCGGCTGGGCAGCAACGACCTGGTCGCCGTCTCGACCATCCACTCGTTTTGCTGGGAACTGATCGGCGGCTTTGACGAGGACATCCGCGAGGCGCTCATTGCCGACAAGGCGGTGCAGCTCGAAGAGGCCAAAACCAAGGCGGCGGCCAAGGTAAGGGGCACCAGTGATACAGATCGCAGGAAATTCGCCGAGATCGAAGCAGAGATAGAAGCCCTGAAGGGCGTGCCGACATTCATCTACCACCCCGACAAGGACACCTACGGTGAAGGTGCCATGCAGCACGGCCAAGTGCTGGACGCCACGGCCTGGCTGCTGTTGAACCGGCCGACGCTGCGAACCATCCTGCAGGACCGCCACCCTATCATTCTGATCGACGAGTCCCAGGACACGATGAAGTCGGTGTTGGACGCGCTAATGAAACTGGCAGAGCCCAGGGGCAGCGGCCTGACGCTCGGCCTCATCGGAGATCACCGCCAGCGCATCTACATGGACGGGCACTCTGACTTGCCCGGCCTCGTGCCTCTCGGCTGGGCCAAGCCCGAGCTGAAGATGAACCACCGCAGCCAGCAGCGAGTTGTTCAGCTCATCAATAGAATCTGGGCGGCAAAGCTGGAGGGTCGTACACAGCCCCCTTCAGGCGTCGAACAGCATCACCGCACTGAGAAGACTGGCGGCACGGTGCGCTTGTTCATCGGGAGCACATCCCTCTCGACACCAGAAAAACGTCAGAAGGAAGCCTGGATTGCGACGCAGATGCAGCAGGCGACCAAGAGCGACGCATGGGCGACACCTGGCGGCTTCCAGTCGCTCGCGCTAGAGCACAAGCTCGTTGCGGCCCGCGGCGACTTCTTGAATGTCTACGCGGCGATGACGCTCATCGACCCGAACGCCGCGGCACCGTCGGGCAGGGGCGAGAACACTGGACCCTCGGCCGCTCGGCTGGTGCTACACGATCTCGCGCAGCTCGCGGCCAGTGTCGCCGCGGACGGGTGCGTCAACGACTTCGCGGCCACCGAAGTGCTGCGGCGCGCCGGCTGCCTTGAGCAGTTGCCGGCCGACGCTGATCAGCGGATTGCGCGGACCGAAGAAATGCATGATGCCGTCGTGGCGTTTGGCGTGGCATGCGTCAAGCCAGACGCCATCGTCGCTGATGTCGTCGCTCCCATCATCAAGGCGCAGGTGTTCAAGGTGGACGCTCGGCTGCTGCAGCAGTTTGTCGACCAGACGCCGCCGCCGGCTGCGCCGATACCGCGCAAGGAAACCGAGACGGACGACGCGCGACGGCGGAGGGGATGGTGCGCGCTGTTCAAAGCGCCATGGGCCGAGCTGGAGCGGTACCGGCGCTACCTGGCCGGCAACTCCGAACTAGCCACGCACCAAGTGGTCAAGGGGTCGGAGTTCACGCACGTCATGGTGGTCATGGACGACGAACAGTCCGGTGGCAATCAAATCTCCTACGACAAGCTGTTTGGCGCAACTGGGCTGGGAGAGCGCGATCTGGACAACGTCCAGGCCGGCAAAGAGACGACGATCGATCGGAGCCTGCGACTGTTGTACGTTACCTGCAGCCGGGCTCGTGAATCGCTGGCGCTCGTCTTGTGGGCTGAGAACCCGACTGAAGCGCTGAAGTTCGCACGGCACGAGAGCGGCTGGTTTGCCCAGGAAGAAGTCTTGGAGATTCCTTAGGACTTCGCGTCAGGCCAGGAGAACTTCACAACGGGCGCCTACTCATACCCGATGACGAACGACGCCAGAGCCCTCTCGCAGGTTTGAGCCGGAGATACGCCGCCCAGGCGCCGTGGTGGCGAAAAGCGGTTCTGCCGATCCGGTCCGCGTGGTTTCAGTGCGACCCGGACAACCGGTCGTCGCCACAGACTTATGGCCGCTCGCGATTCACTGCCCACGAGGGTTCGTTCGCAAACGCAGCCTGGAGCGGTTTCGGCCCTTGTGACGAACGAGCGTCCTTCAGAAGGCCAAGGCTCTCCAGCCGAATGGTCGCCGCGGCATGCGATACCCCATAGCGCTGCATCAACTGACCCGTCACATGCCTGAAGGTTTGCAGGTTGCAGTCTTGGTTGTCCACGTAGAGCGGGCCGAACCCGCGATCCGATACGTCGAGGAGGCGCATGAGCATCCGAAAGTCATCGACAAAACTCAGGCGGGGCATGAGTAAGCTAGCCGCGAAGTAGTTCGCCTGGAACTCCATGCGCGCGATGTCGGTTCCCTGCACAAGACCTTTCCTCTTGAGCACGAAGTCCTGTTCATCAGACGACTCTCGCGCCATATACGACCCGTGGCCTAACAGGTGATGCGCAAGCTCGTGCGCCAGCGTGAAGCGCTCGCGGCCAGGATGTACCTGAGCGTACACCTGGATCTCCAACGGCTCAAAGCGAATCCTACCCAGCACGGGGTTTGGGTCGTCTGTGTCGCCGGGCGCGACGCCGGACACGACGACCAACCCGCAAGCGGCAGTCTGCTTTGCGCAAATGTCCTGCAACGAGACCAGGCCTGATGTGTAACCCACGTCGCCCAAGACCTCGTCCGCCTTCGCTTCCAGATCCTCTGCCTCCAGAAACGGAACCTGCGCGAATGACCTGCCTTTGCCCTTGAACAGCGCGGCGATCGCAGCGTGTGACATGGCCGAATCGAGCGCCATATCCTCGGCAAAATCACGAAGCGAGTTTGTCGCTCGCGTCGGGGACTGCATGTACAGGTCAAACGCAGTGCTGACGTACTCATCTATCGACAGGCCAGCATCGGCATACTCGGCATTCGTGTTTCTCGCACCGCCTGAGGACGAACGTCGCAGTTCCCACTTGAAGTTCGACGGGTCGAAGTAGCGCAATAGCCCCATGCCTTTCGACTTAGCAAATGTCTTCGCACCCGACTGGAACGAGCGATTGCTCGCTAGCACCGCCTTCCCGTTCGCACCAGCGACTTGGTCCACTTTTGCGAAAAACTCTTCCACGTCGTCAACACTCACGGACCTGCTCAGGTTCTTACACTCGATCAGCCAGAGCATCGAGTACTCGGTCGCTCCAGGCATATACATCTCGATCGACACGTCGAAGACGATCTTCGCCTCGCGATCCTTGGAGTAGTAGCCCTTCTTGCGAAAGACCTTGCAGCAGTCCTTCGAGAAGAATAGTCCCGCGTCGATCTGTTCCTGGAACAGCTTCTGGATCGCGACCTCCAACGAATCGCCAATCGCAACGCTGCTCATCAGTCCTCGACGAGGTGAAGCTCTTGCAAGCGGATGGCCATAGCGCTCACCGAGATGTTGAACATTTCTGCGAGCGACCGGAAGTGACGCCCGTTGAAGCGCCTCGTACTGGCGACCATGGCGGCGAATTTCAACGAATCCGGGCCAGCCCGCATCAGCGCGTGCGCCGACTCACCGCACAGGTTGAAGGCGACAGCGTCGTTTAACGGCAAAGGCGGCCCCATGCCGAAACGTGCCTTGAACGCATCGATGAGCAAGCGAGCGGGTGCCAGCAAGCATGCCGCGAAGTAGTCCGCTTCCTGCTCCTGGGGATCGCGAACGCTCCTCTGCTGCACCTCGAAGACGGGCCGGTCGCGGTGGATGACGTGCCCGGGATGCCTGAGAACCACATGCCCGAGTTCGTGGGCCGCCGTGAAGCGGACGGTGGGATAGGCAAACTTCGTCGACACGCGAATCAGGTGGCGCTGCTGGTCGAGCAGACCGGCGATCTCGAAATCGGCGCCGCCACGGCGCCACCGCCCCAGCCCTTCGGCGTACTCCAGTTCGTATCCCAGGAGACGGGCAGCGATCTCCGGCTCAAGCATGTGCAGCGGCTGCGGCGCTCCAAGCGGAAACAATTCTTCCTGGCTACGCCAGATGCGGCCGAGCAGATTGCGCGCTTCGAGTTCGATTGACCGACGGTCCATGGAGGCACCCCGGGGTGTTGTACAAGGCCAATGTGACACACAATATATAGCGTGTCAACGACCCTGGCACCMCACATCTAGTGTCTGCCGCGATCTGCGAGGTCGCCTCTACCGTACAAATCACCTTTGCGCTTGTGCATCACTCACATCACCGACCGGTGAGGCGGCTTGCGATCGGAACCTCTGGGCGGCGGCACACGACTCACCGCATCACATTCGATCCAGCACCTGTTTTCATTCGAAGATCGAACGGCCGGTCCCGGGAAGCGTAGTCACTCTTCTTTCGAACGCGATTGACTGCAATCAGTCTTAAGCCGACCGACGGAAGCGCAGGCTTGATGGCAGGGGAGGTCCCCTAGTCAAGCTTCGCCGCGATGTCCGCAGCCGTCGCGTTGAAGTAACGAAGCGCCATCTTCATGTCGGTCCAGCCAAACATTCGGCAGAGCTCGAAGGGCGTCAACTTTCCTGAGCTACCGAGCCGAGTCGCGGCCGTATGCCGCGACGCATGAAAAGTGATGTCCACGAGTTCCTTCGGCCGGTATTTCCGATACAGCGCATCTGCGCTGCTCGCCGAAGGACCGAACGCCAGCTCACCGCCTGCCGACAGTTCCAGGATCTCGACCGCCCGTCGACTCAGAGGAACGTTGCGAGCCTGGCCATTTTTCGTCAACGGGAGGTGTGCGACACGATTCTTGTGGTCGACGTTGCTCGCGCGCAGGCCGAAGATCTCGCCGGCACGCATGCCAGTCTCCAACGCAAAGAGCAGCCCCAGCGCCACACGCTGTGATTGCGTCGTCGGCGTGCCATCGGTATACCCAAGCGCCGCACACAAGGCCTTCACCTCCTTCGGCGACATCACGCGCTCCTTGCCCGGCGGCGGCGCGGGGCTCTTGACGCGAGTCAGCACGTTCACCTTGAGCCATCCCCACTCATCCAGCGCGATGCGGAACATGGCCCGGATCACGTTGAAGTCGCGCGCGATCGAACCTGGCGCGAGAGGCTTGCGATTGACGCTTCCTGCTGCGAGCGAGTCGCGCCAGGTCGACCAGTCGTCCGACGTGATCTCCGTGAGCGGCTTGTCGATGAACGGGATCGTCGCCTTGAACTTCGCGATCCGAATGCTTTCGGCCCGCCACCCGCGCTTCTTGCTGGTCTCGGTTTCCTCGTAGCGTTCGAAGGCCTCGCGCAAGGTCTTGCGCGGCACTTTGCCGACGCGACCATCTTCGATGTCGGCCTCTCTCTCGGCCATCCAGCGAACGGCCTCAGCCTTCGTCCGGAACATCTCCGAGTCGTACACGCCGCGCCGCCGCACCTCTGCTCGCCAGCGATCGCCGGCCTTGCGAACTGCCCCCATGACTCCCTCCACATCAGCGTAAATTCAGCGTAATGCGGCGTAATTCAGGCTGCTTTTTGATCTCGTTCGATCCAGCCCTAGGCACCCGCACCGCTAGGTTTGGCGCGGATTATCGGTGAGTTCAGCGTATTTTCGCGTAGGCGAAATTGGGGTGGTGGTGCCTCGGGTCGGAATCGAACCGACACTCCTTGCGGAACGGGATTTTGAGTCCCGCGCGTCTACCAATTTCGCCACCGAGGCCGGTGCAGGGGCTGAGAGTGTGCCACAGACGCCCACCGCCGTGCGCCGGTTCCGGACCGTTCGGAACGGGAAAGCGGCAGCGTTTCACCCTCGCCGCCAAACCGGGTACCCTTGGCGCCCGTCCCTTGCCGCGGATCCCCTGCATGCCTCCGTTGCCACCCGTCACCCAGGCCCTGATACTGATCAACGTGGGCATGTTCTGCCTGCAGATCGTCCTGGGTTTCCTGGTCGATCGCTACCTGGCGCTGTGGCCGATCGGCGGTGGCTTCCTGCCCTGGCAGATCGTCACCTATGCCTTCCTGCACGGCGGCTTCGCCCACCTGCTGTTCAACATGTTCGGCCTGTGGCAGTTCGGTTGGGAGCTCGAGCGGCTCTGGGGGCAGAAGCGTTTCCTGCAGTTCTACATGGCCAGCGTGCTGAGCGCCGCCGGCCTGCAGTTGGTGGTGAGCTGGGTGACCGGGGCCAACTTCCCGGTGGTCGGCGCGTCCGGCGCGCTGTTCGGCCTGCTGATGGGCTACGCCATGCTGTTCGGCGAGCGCGTGATGATGCCGCTGATCCCGCCGATCCCGATGAAGGCCCGCACCTTCGCCATCATCTACGGCGTGGCCGAACTTTTCTTCGGCTTCACCGGCTGGCTGCCGGGCATCGCCCATTTCGCCCACCTCGGCGGCATGCTGGGCGGCTGGCTGATGATCCGCTACTGGCGCGGGCAGCCGCCGTTCGGCAAGCGCCGCTGACGCTCAGAGCAGCTTCGTCGCCTTCAGGTAGGCCTCGACCTCCTTGTAGCTCGCATCCTCGCCGGCGTACTTGACGACGTTGCGCACGGTGCGCAGCCAATCGAGCGTCGACGCCTGCGATTGCGCCAGCGCCGCATCGAAATCGCCCGCCGACATCGCGTGCTCGCTGGCGCCGGCCCCGGCCTCCAGGGCCGTCGCCAGCGCCGATTCCTTGGCCAGCTCGATCAGCCCGTCGATGTCGGCGCCCGAGTAGTGCGCCGTCGCCGTCGCCAGCTTGCCGAAATCGACCGCGCCGTCCACCGGCACGCCGGTCAGCTTGATCTCCAGCATCGCCTGGCGCGCCGCGGCGTCGGGCGGCGGCACGAAGATCTGGCGCGAGAAGCGGCCCGGCCGCTTCATCGCCGAATCGACGTCCCACGGCATATTGGTCGCGGCCAGCACCAGCAGCCCGCGGTTCTCGCGGCCGATGCCGTCGAGCTGCGAGAGGAACTCGTTGACCACCGTGCGCGAGCTCGCGCTGCCGGCCTTCGACCGCGAATACGCCAGCGCATCGAGTTCGTCGAAGAACAGCACGCAGGGCTGCTCGGCGCGTGCCTTGTCGAACAGCGAGGCCAGGTTGCGCTCGCTCTCGCCCAGCCACATGTTCAGCACGTCCGAGATGCCGACCGAGATGAAGCCCGCGTTGCATTCGTTGGCGATCGCGCGCGCGATCATCGTCTTGCCGCACCCCGGCGGCCCGTACAGCAGGATGCCGCCGCCCGACTGCGCGCGAAAGCGCTCGAACAGGCCCGGCTTCAGGTAGGGCTCGATGATCTTCAGCCGGATGGTCTTCTTCAAGGCCTCCATGCCGACGATGCTGGTGAAGCGCACCTTCTCCTCGCGCACCTGCTGGATCGCGACGACCTCGGCCGACACCGCGCGCCCGCCCACCACCTGAAGCTGCGGGCCGCGGCTGCTCTGCGCCGACGCGCCCAGCGCCTCGAGCGCGTCGTCGCTCTCGAAACCGGCCAGCGTGCGCGCCCGCGTGTAGGCCGTCAGCGCATCGGCAGGCTGCCGGGCGGCCAGCAGGATGCGCGCACGCAGCAGCACCGGCCGGGCCTGCGCCGGCTGCTGTTGGGCCAGCAGCTCGGCCTGCGCGAGCGCGGCGGCGGTGTCGCCTTCGGCGAGCAGCAGGTTCGCGTAGTCGTGGCGCAGTTCGAGGTCGAACGGCGCCTGCAGGAGCTTTTGCTCCAGCGCCTGGCGGGTCGGGGAATCGGTCACCGGTGGAATCCTTGAATCAACGCAACAGCCAGCGCCGCAGCAGCGGCGGCCACACCCACGAGTACACGACGTAGCCCAGCCACAGCACGCTGGCCGGGCCGGCCAGTGCCGGGCTCACCTGGCCGAGCACGCGCAGGCCGACCACGCCGCCGACCCACAGCACCACCGAGCCGGTCCATCCCCAGCGCTGCAGCGGCCACATCGGCTTCATCGTCCAGTGGTTCTGCACCGACAGCTGCTGCACCAGGTTCAGCCAGTGCGGGCTGTCGGGGTGCTGGCGCAGCATCTCGCGCGCGCCGCGCAGGGCCGCGCGCTGGTCGCCGTTCTGCAGCAGCGCCGTCACCACCAGCGACAGCAGGTGCTGGTCTTCGGGGTGCTCGGCCAGCAGGCGCCGCAGCGCGGTGCTGTCGGTGCCGCGCGGCAGCTCGATCACGTCGCACAGCGCCAGCACGCGCAGCGCGAAGTCGTTCTCCGGGTGCAGGTGCAGCGCCTCCTGCGCCAGCGCCCGCGCCTTCGGGAACTGCAGCGCCCGCAGCATCACGCGCGCATAGGCCGCGTACAGGTCGGGCGATTGCGGGTGCGCAGCGATCAGGCCGAGCGCCAGCCGCTCGGCCTCGGCCAGCTCGCCCTCCTCGGTCAGCAGCGACAGCAGGAAGGCCTGCGCGCCGAAGTGGTCGGGCTGGCGCGCGATCACGCGCTGCAGCGTCTCGATCGCCGACGCGTTGCGGTCTTCGAGGGCGTCGGCGCGCGCGCCCTGCAGCAGCAGGTCGGCATCGTCCGGAAAGCTCGCCAGCGCCTCGCGCAGCAGGTTGCGCGCCTGCGCGCTGCGACGGCGGTCGAGCAGCTCGCCGACCTGGCGGGCATAGGCCTCGGCACTCGAGGGCTGGAGGGGTTCGGCAGCGTCCATGGGCAAGGGATCAGGCAAGTGCGGAGGCCAGCAGGTGGCTCGCGCCCCAGCCGATGACGATCAAGGCGATGCCGACACCCCAGCCGTTGGGACGCTGCAGGCCGAACAGGTCGGCGCTGCGCTGCTCGCGCCGGTGCAGCAGCGCGGTGCCGACGCAGGCCAGCAGCGCGAACAGGCGGGCCGCGATCGACATCGCGTTGCGGCCGCCCAGTTCGACCAGCCGGGCCTGCAGCGCGAGACCGGGCTCGGTCTGCTGGGTGAAGGCGAGCCATGCGGTGAAGGCAGCGGCGATCAGCAGCGCCCAGGCAGCGTCGCGCGGCAGCCGCTTCAGGCGCCAGGCGTTCAGGCCCAGCATCAGTGCGGCCGCGAACGGCCCGCCGAAGAAGGCGGACAGGAAACCGGTTTGCAGCGAGTAGGGAGCGCGGGCCACTTGCGCCGGTTCGGACACGGTGGGGCGCAACAGATCGGGACGGCGCGACATCAAAGCCTGGGGGTCGGGGAACTCGCAAAACTCTAGCACGCGCCCTGCCCGCCGCCGATGCGGTGCAGCATCGATTTCATGCCCCGGAAAGCCCCCGTGCGGGGCAAGGCCGGCGCAAAGCGCTCATGCTCGATCGACGACATCAGGCCTCGGAGGCTTCCCATGGGCGACACGGTTCATGCGACGCGCAGGCGGGCAGCGGCGCTGCTGCTCGGCGCCCTGGCGCTGTGTTCGGGTGCGTGGGCGGCACCCGCCGAGGGCGATGACAGTCTCACCTTGCAGGAGCAGGGGCAGCTGCTGGCGCGAGCCGCCGCCGCGGTGGTAGGCGTGCAGGTGCAGGCGGTCGGCCACGCCAGTTCGGCCGAGACGCTGGGCAAGCTGCGCATCGGCTCGGGCGTGGTGATCGGCGTCGACGGGCTGGTGCTGACCATCGGCTACCTGATCCTCGAGGCCGACCAGGTCGACCTGCAGCTCGACACCGCGCGGCGGGTGCCGGCGCGCGTCGTCGCCTATGACCAGGCGACCGGCTTCGGCCTGCTGCAGCCGCTGGCGCCGCTGCGCCTGTCCCCGGCCCCGCTGGGCGATGCGTCGAAGCTGTCGGTCGACGAGCCGGTGATGATCGTCAGCGGCGGCACGCCCACCGGGCAGGGCGAGCTGAGCATCGCGCGGCTGGTGTCGCGGCGCGCGTTCTCCGGCTACTGGGAATACCACATCGACAGCGCGCTGTTCACGTCGCCGCCGCGCACCGACCACAGCGGCGCCGCGCTCTTCAATGCCAATGGCGAGCTGCTGGGCATCGGCTCGCTGATCGTCGCCGACGCCGCGGGTGCCGACGCGCCGCGCAGGCCAGGCAACATGTTCGTGCCGGTCGACCTGCTGAAGCCGATCCTGAAGGAGATGCGCGAGAGCGGCAGCACGGCGCTGAGCCACCGGCCGTGGCTGGGCGTGAACTGCGTCGAACAGGACGGCCAGGTGCGCGTCGTCAAGGTGAACCGCGGCAGCCCCGCCGAGGCCGCCGGCCTGCAGCCGGGCGACCTGATCCTGCGCATCGACGGTGTCGCGGTCGGCGGGCTGGAGCGCTTCTACAAGACGCTGTGGCGCGGCAACACGCCGGAACGCGAGGTCACGCTGGACGTGCAGCGCGACGACGAGACGCAGACGCTGAAGGCGCGGGCCACCGATCGAATGAAGACCCTCACCCAATCGCTGGGCGTGTAGCCCGGATGCCAATCCGGGGTTTGTCCGACACATCCCGGATGGGCATCCGGGCTACAGGCCTTCGCGCACCGTCGGGTAGCGCAGCTTCAGCCGCAATTCCTCGTGCAGGCGCCGGTTGTCCAACCGCCGCGACTCCGACAGGAACGACATCTGCACCGGCGACAGCTGCTGCTGCGCCTCCTCGCGCGTGATGCGCGGCGGCCGCGCCAGCCCGCACAGGTCGGCGGCGAGGTCGAAGTAGTCGCCCATCTTCATCTCGGTGTCGTCGCTCGCATGCACCACGCGCTGCGGCAGTCCGC
>NZ_JBFUEB010000152.1:0-11046 GCF_056404395.1 Rhizobacter sp. P2_D12
GTGCTGAGCCTGCCGGCCGACCGGCCGCGCACCGCGGCATCCGGATCGGGCGCGGCCCGGCATCGCCTCGACCTGCCGCCGGACCTGCTGGCCGCGCTGAAACAGCGCGTTGCCGACAGCGGAGCGACGCTCTTCATGGGCCTGCTCGCGGCCTTCCAGGCCCTGCTGTTCCGCCACACCGGCCAGCCCGAGCTGCGCGTCGGCGTGCCGGTGGCGAGCCGGCACCGGCCGGAGACGGCGCGCGTGGTCGGCTTCTTCATCAACACGCTGGTGCTGCCGGCGCGACTCGCCGCGCACACCCCGCTGGGCGAGCTGCTGGCGCAGGTGCGCGACACCGCGCTCGAGGCCCAGGCGCACCAGGACCTGCCGTTCGACCACCTGGTCGAGGCCCTGCGGCCGCCGCGCCTGCCGAACGTGACGCCGCTGTTCCAGGTGATGTTCAACCACCTTGGCCAGGGCGGCAAGGCGCCCGCCGGCTGGCCGGCGCTGCAGGTGCGGCGCATCGACCTGGCCGAGCGCGCCGCGCCCTTCGAGCTGACGCTGGAGACGCAGGAGCTGGACGACGGCAGCCTGCGCGCCGATTTCCGCTACGCCGATGCGCTGTTCGACGCGGCCACCATCGCGCGGCTGGCGGCCCACTACGAGGCCTTGCTGCGTGCGCTGGTGGCCCGGCCGCAGGGCCGCGTCGGCGAGGTCGAGCTGCCGGGCGAAGGACAGCGGCGCTGGAGCGTCAACGACGAGCGCCATGCGTACGAGGCGCCGGTGCACCGGCTGTTCGAACGGCAGGCGCAGGCCCGCCCCGAGGCGCCGGCCTTGAGCTTCGGCGACGACAGGATGAGCTACGGCGAGCTGAACCGCCGTGCCAACCGTTGGGCGCACCGGCTGATCGCCGCAGGCGCCGGGCCCGAGACGCGCGTCGGCATCGCGATGGAGCGCTCGTTCGAGATGGTCGTGGGCCTGCTCGCGATCCTGAAGGCCGGCGCCGCCTACGTGCCGCTGGACCCGGAGCATCCGGCCGAACGGCTGGCCTGGATGATCGACGACAGCCGCATCGCGCTGCTGCTGACGCAGGCCCGGCTGCGCGAGCGCATGCCGGCCAGCGCGGTGCGGGTCCTCGACGTCGAGGCGTCGCAGGACGGACCGGATACCGATCCGGACGTTGCGCTGCACGGCGACCACCTGGCCTACGTGATCTACACCTCCGGCTCGACCGGCCGGCCCAAGGGCGCGGCCAACCACCACCGCGGGCTGCACAACCGGTTGGCGTGGATGCAGCAGGCCTACGGGCTGACGCGCCACGACACCGTGCTGCAGAAGACGCCGTTCGGCTTCGACGTCTCGGTGTGGGAGTTCTTCTGGCCGCTGATGGTCGGCGCGCGCCTGGCGATCGCCGCGCCGGGCGCGCACCGCGAGCCCGCAAAGCTGGCGGCGCTGATCCGGCGCGAGCGCGTGACGACGCTGCATTTCGTGCCGTCGATGCTGCAGGCCTTCCTGGCGCATGCCGAGGTCGAGCGCTGCGACAGCCTGGCCCGCATCGTCTGCAGCGGCGAGGCGCTGCCGGCGTCGGTGCAGGACGAGCTGCTGCGGCGCCTGCCGCGAGCGGCGCTCTGCAACCTGTACGGCCCGACCGAGGCGGCCATCGACGTGACGCACTGGACCTGCCGCGACGACGGCCGCAGTGCGGTCGCGATCGGCCGGCCGATCTCGGCGACGAGCGCGTGGGTGCTCGATGGGGGCATGAACCCGGTGCCGCCTGGCGTGCCGGGCGAGCTCTACCTGGGCGGCATCGGGCTTGCGCGCGGTTACCTCGGCCGGCCGGGGTTGACCGCCGAGCGCTTCGTGGCCGACCCGCTGGGCACCGCCGGCGAACGGCTGTACCGCACCGGGGACCTGGCCTGCTGGCGCCGCGACGGCCAGCTGGAGTACCTGGGCCGGCTGGATCACCAGGTGAAGATCCGCGGCGTGCGCATCGAGCTCGGCGAGATCGAGGCCGCGCTGCTGGCGCAGCCCGGCGTGCGCGAGGCGGTGGTGGTCGCGCGGCCGGCGGCCGACGGGCCGCGGCTCGTCGGCTACGTGTCGGGCGCGTCGCTCGACGGCGTCGGGCTGCGCGCGCAACTGGCGCAGCAGCTGCCCGACGCGATGCTGCCGGGTGCGATCGTGGTGCTCGACGGGCTGCCGCTGAACGCCAACGGCAAGATCGACCGCAACGCGCTGCCCGAGGCGGGCGTCGCGGCACGTCCCTTCGAGGCGCCGCGCGGCGAGATCGAGGCCGCGCTCGCCGCCATCTGGGCCGAGGTGCTGGGCATCGAGCGGGTGGGGCGCGGCGACCGCTTCTTCGAGCTCGGCGGCCATTCGCTGGCGGCGTTGCGCGTGCAGTCGCGCATCGAGGCGCGGCTGCAGGTGGCGATGCCGCTGCGCGAGGTCTTCGAGCACGGCTCGCTGGCCTCGCTGGCCGCGGCCGTGCAACGGGCGGCGCCGGCCGCCGACGATGAATCGCTGGATCGCATGGCCGACTGGCTCGTGTCGCTGGAGAACTGAATGCAGGCCAGGAAGCAGGAGATCGCCGCGCGCTTTGCGCGTCTGCCGGTCGACAAGCAGGGCGCCTTCCTGGCGCGCCTGCGCGAGCAGGGGATCGACTTCGGGCGCCTGCCCATCGTCGCGGTGGAGGAGCAGCCGGCCGTGCTGTCGTACGCGCAGGCGCGGCAGTGGTTCCTGTGGCGGCTCGATCCGGCGAGCACCGCGTACCACGTCGCCGGTGCGCTGCGGCTGCAGGGCCGGCTCGACGTGGCGGCGCTGCGCGCGAGCTTCTCGGCGCTGGTCGAGCGGCACGAGTCGCTGCGCACCGTGTTCGAGGCGACGCCGGAGGGCCTGGCGAGGCCGGTCGTGTTGCCGGCGGCCGAGGTCGGCATCGACGTCGACGCGGTGGACGAAGGCGGTCTCGCCGACGCGCTGCAGCGCATCGCCGAGACGCCGTTCGACCTGGAGCGCGGCCCGCTGCTGCGGCTGGCGCTGCTGCGCGTCGCCGCGGACGAGCACGTGCTGGCGGTCGTGATGCACCACATCGTCTCCGACGGCGCGTCGCTGCAGGTGATCGTCGACGAATTTGTCGCGCAGTACCGGGCGCGGCTGGCCGGCGGGGCACCGGTGTTGCCGCCGCTGCCGATCCGCTACGCCGACTACGCGCGCTGGCAGCGCCACTGGCTGGAGGCCGGCGAGAAGGCGCGGCAGCTCGCGTACTGGACGGCGCAGCTCGGCAGCGAGCAGCCGGTGCTGCAACTGCCGGCCGACCGGCCGCGCCGCGCCGATGGCCGCTACCGCGCGGCGCAGCACGCGATCGAGCTGCCGGCCGCGCTGCTGCAGGCGCTGCGCCGGCGTGCGCAGGCGGAAGGCGCGACGCTGTTCATCGCGCTGCTGGCCGGCTGGCAGGCGCTGCTGGCGCGCTGGACCGGGCAGCACGACGTGCGCGTCGGCGTGCCGATGGCGAACCGGCAGCGGCCCGAGACCGAGGGTCTGGTCGGCTTCTTCGTCAACACGCAGGTGCTGCGCAACGAGCTGCATGGGCGGCTGCGCCTGGCGCAGGTGCTGCAGCAGGCGCGCGATGCGGCGCTGGGCGCGCAGGCGCATCCCGACCTGCCGTTCGAGCAGCTGGTCGACGCGTTGCAGCCGGAGCGCAGCCTGGGCACGCACCCGCTGTTCCAGGTGCTCTACAACCACCAGCGCAAGGACGACGGCTGGCGCGCGCAGTTGCCGGGGTTGGTGGTGCAGGAACAGGCGCTGGGCGCGCCGGCGGCGCAGTTCGAGCTGGCGCTGGACACGATCGAGCGGCCCGATGGGCAGGTGCGGGCGGTGTTCAGCCATGCGGACGGGTTGTTCGCGGCCGAGACGATCGCGCGGCTCGCGCGCTTGTACCTGGTGGTGTTGACGGCGCTGGCGGAGCGCCCGCAGACACGGCTGGGGGAGGTCGAACTGTTCCGTGGCCCGGACGCCAATCCGGGATCTGTCGGACAAACCCCGGATTGGCATCCGGGCTACGTGCATCGGCTGTTCGAACGCCGGGCGGCCGAGCAACCGGATGCGCCTGCCGTCATCCATGGCGACGAGGCGGTGAGCTACGCCGAGCTGAACCGGCGCGCGAATCGCCTGGCGCACCGCCTGCGCGTGCGTCCCGAGGCCCGCGTCGCGGTGGCGCTGCCGCGCTCGGTGGAACTCGTGGTCGCGTTGCTGGCGGTGCTGAAGGCCGGCGGTGCCTACCTGCCGCTGGACCCGGAGCATCCCGCCGAGCGCCTGGGCTTCATGCTCGACGACAGCGGGGCCAGCTTGCTGCTGACCACCCGTGCGCTGCACCAGCGCATCGCCGGCGACCGCGCGCTGCCGGTGCTCGAACTCGACACGCTGCCGCTCGACGGCGAACCCGCGCACGACCTGGCGGTGCCGCTGCACCCCGGCAGCCTCGCCTACGTCATCTACACCTCGGGCTCGACCGGCCGCCCCAAGGGCGTGGCCGTCACGCACGGCCCGCTCGCGATGCACTGCCAGGCAACAGCCGGGCTGTACGAGATGGGCCCGCACACCCGCGAGCTTCATTTCCTGTCGTTCTCCTTCGACGGCGCGCACGAGCGGCTGCTGACGGTGCTGGGCTGCGGCGCCTCGCTGCTGCTGCGCGACGACGCGCTCTGGACGCCGGCGCAGACGCTGGATGCGATGCGTGCGCATCGCATCACGAACGCCGGCTTCCCGCCCGCCTACCTGCAGGCGCTGGCGCAGGGCGCGAAGGAGCAGGGCGACGTGCCGCCCCTCGCGCTGATCTCGTTCGGCGGCGAGGCCATGCCGCGCGCGGCGCTGCAGGCGGTGCGCGAACACCTGAGGCCCGGCCTGCTGATCAACGGCTACGGCCCGACCGAGGCGGTGGTCACGCCGATGCTGTGGAAGGCGCGCGGCGATGCGGCGCTGCCCGAAGCCGCCTACACGCCGATCGGCCGGCCGTGCGGCGACCGCACGGCGCAGGTGCTCGATGCCGACCTGAACCGGCTGCCGCCGGGTGCGGTCGGCGAGCTGTACCTGGGCGGTGCAGGCCTCGCGCGCGGCTACCTGGGCCGCGCGGCGCTGACGGCCGAGCGCTTCGTCGCCGACCCGTTCGATGCGCGGGGCGGCCGCCTGTACCGCACCGGCGACCTGGTGCGCTGGGGCGCCGATGGACAACTCGAATACCTGGGCCGCATCGACCAGCAGGTCAAGCTGCGCGGCTTTCGCATCGAGCCCGGCGAGGTCGAGGCGCAACTGCTGGCGCAACCCGGCGTCGCCGAGGCGGTGGTCACGGTGCAGACCGGGCCGGGCGGGGCGCGCCTGGTGGCCCACGTGACGGCACGGGCCGGCGCGGTGCTCGCCGGCACAGCGTTGCGCGAACGGCTGGGCCGCGTGCTCCCCGACCCCATGGTGCCGGCGGCGATCGTCGTGATGGACGCCTTGCCGCTGAGCCCGAACGGCAAGGTCGACCGGCGCGCGCTGCCCGAGCCCGAAGCGCCCGGCGATGCGCGCTACGAAGCGCCGCAAGGGCCGGTCGAGGAGGCGCTGGCCGCCTGCTGGGCCGAGCTGCTGGGCGTGGCGCGCGTGGGCCGGCACGACAACTTCTTCGAGCTGGGCGGCGATTCGATCCTGAGCCTGCAGATCGTCGCGCGCCTGCGCCGCGCCGGCTGGAAGCTGACGCCGCGCCAGGTGTTCGAGCGCCAGACGCCGGCCCTGCTGGCGCCGCTGGCCGAGCCCGAGCAGGCACCGGCCGCAGCGCGCGAAGCGGATGGTGCGGTGCCGCTGCTGCCGATCCAGTCGGCGTTCTTCGAGCTCGTGCAGCGCCGGCACCACCACTGGAACCAGTCGCTGCTGCTGCATTGCCGCGCACGGCTCGAGCCGGCCGCGTTGCAGCAGGCGCTGGTCGCCTTGGTGCGGCAGCACGACAGCCTGCGGCTGCGCTTTCGGCGCGATGCGTGCGGTGCGTGGCAGCAGGCCTACACGCCGGTGCCCGAGGGGCATTTGCGCGAACTGCTGTGGGTGCGCCGCGCTGTGACGGCGCAGCAGATCGAATCGCTGTGCGACGAAGCCCAGCGCAGCCTGGACCTGGCGCGCGGCCCGCTGCTGCGCGGCCTGGCGATCGAGGTGGCCGACGGCACCTGGCGATTGCTGCTCGCGGTGCACCACCTGGTGGTCGATGGCGTCTCGTGGCGCATCCTGCTCGAAGACCTGCAGTCGGCCTATGCGCAATGCCGCGCCGGCCAACCGGTGGTGCTGCCACCCAAGACCAGCAGCTACCAGGACTGGGCCTTCGCGCTGCAGGCCCACGCGCTGTCGGCGCCGCCCGCGCCGGACGACGCGCTCGCCGACGCACCGGTCGACCTGCCGTGCGACCGGCCCGACGGCGACAACAGCGCCGCCCGCCAGGTCACGGTGGACCTGCAGCTGGACGCCGCGCAGACCGAGGCGCTGCTCAAGCGTGCCCCTGCCGCGTACCGCACCCAGGCCCACGACCTGCTGCTGACCGCGCTGGGCCGCGCGCTGTGCGCCTGGAGCGGGCATGCGTCGATCCGCATCGACGTCGAAGGCCACGGCCGCGAGGCGCTGTCGCCGGCCCTCGACCTGTCGCGCACGGTCGGCTGGTTCACCACGCTGTTCCCGGTCGTGCTCGACCCGCTGGGCGAGCCGGGGGCTGCGCTGAAGCGCGTCAAGGAAGCGCTGCGCCGCATTCCGCGCCGCGGGCTGGAGCATGGCGTCTTCAAGCACATGGGCCCGCCCGACGTGCAACGCGCACTGCGCGCGCTGCCGCCGGCACGCGTCGTCTTCAACTACCTCGGCCAGTTCGACGGCAGCGTCGACGAGGCGGCGGCGTGGTTTCCGGCCACCGAGCGCGCGGGTGCATCGGTCGACGAGGGGGCACCGCAGGCGCACGATTTCTCGATCGACGGCCGCGTGTTCCAGGGCCGGCTCGCGCTTGCGGTGCGCTTCAGCGAGGCGCGCCACGAACGCGCGACGGTGCAGCGCTGGGTCGACGGCTTCCGCGACGAACTGCTGGCCTTGATCGCGCACTGCCTGGGCGCCGAACCCGGCCTGACGCCGTCGGACGTGCCGCTGGCGCGGCTGGACCAGGACGCGCTCGACGCGCTGCCGCTGCCGATCGACCAGGTCGACGACCTGTACCCGCTGTCGCCGATGCAGGCCGGCATGCTGTTCCACACGCTGGTCGGCAGCGCCGATGCGGCGGCCTACCGCACGCAGTTGCGCGTCGACATCGACGGGCTGGACCTCGGCCGCTTCCGGGCCGCGTGGCTCGCGGTGCTGGAGCGGCACGAGGTGTTGCGCAGTGGGTTCCTCGCCTCCGTGGAGCCGCCGCTGCAGTGGGTGGCGCGGCGCGTCGAGCTGCCCTGGTCGGTGCAGGACTGGCGCGGCAGGGATGCCTCGGAGGTCGACGGCCATGCCCAGGCGGAACTCGCCACGGGCTTCGACCTGGCCCATCCGCCGCTGATGCGGGTGGCGCTGCTGCGCACCGCCGACGACCGCCACCACGTCGTGTGGACCGCGCACCACCTGCTGCTGGACGGCTGGAGCAGCTCGCAGCTGATGGGCGAGGTGCTGCGCGAGTACGCCGGCGCGCCGCGGCCGGTGCAGGCCGGCCGCTATCGCGACTTCATCGCGTGGCTGCAATCGCGCGATCCGCGTGCCGGCGAGGCGCATTGGCGCGAACAGCTGGGCCGCCTGCACGAGCCGACGCGGCTGGCCGCGGCGCTGCCCAAGCCCGACGACCCGGCCCCCGGCCAGGGCGGGCACCGCCGCACGCTCGATGCCGCACGCACGCAGCGCCTGGCCGATGCGGCGCGGCGCGAGCGCGTGACGGTCAACACGCTGGTGCAGGCGGCTTGGGCGCTGGTGCTGTCGCGCTGCACCGGCCAGCGCACGGTGTGCTTCGGCAGCACCGTCGCCGGCCGGCCGGCCGAGCTGCCGGGCGCGCAGCAGATGCTGGGGCTGTTCATCAACACCTTGCCGGTGATCGCGACGTTGCGCGCGAACCAGCCGGTGGGTGACTGGTTGCGCGAGCTGCAGGCCCAGGGCCTGGAAGCCCGCGAGCATGAGCACACGCCGCTGGTCGAGATCCAGCACTGGGCCGGGCACGGCGGGCAGGGGCTGTTCGACAGCCTCGTGGTGTTCGAGAACTACCCGGTCGATGCCGCGCTGAAGCAGGCGGCCCCCGGCGGGCTGCGCTTCGGTGCGGCAAGCACGCGGGACGACACCCACTATCCGATGACGCTGGCCGTGCACCAGGCAGCAGAGCTGGTGTTCGACTACCGCTACGCGCACGACGCGTTCGGCGCAGCGGCGGTGGCGGCGCTCGCGGCGCAGGTCGAGCAGGTGCTCGAGCGCTTCGTGCAGGCGCCGCAGGCCTCGGTCGGCACGGTCGAGCTGGCGGATGCCGCGCAGCGCCGGCGCCTGCTGCAGCAGGGAGAGAACCCGCTGCCGGCCGCGCCCGACGAGCCGGTGCATCGCCTGATCGAGCGCCAGGCGCGCCTGCAGCCGCAGGCGCCGGCGCTGCTCTTCGGCGAACGCACCTTGAGCCGCGCGGCGCTGAACGAGCGCGCCAACCGGCTGGCGCACCGGCTGATCGCGCAGGGGGCGGGGCCCGAGGCGCGTGTCGGCATCGCGCTGGATCGCTCGGTCGAGATGATCGTCGCGGTGCTGGCCGTCCTGAAGACCGGCGCGGCCTACGTGCCGCTGGACCCGGCGTACCCGGCCGAGCGGCTGGCGGCGATGGTGGTGGACAGCGGCATCGAATTGGTGCTGAAGCAGGTCGACGAGGCCGACCTGGCCGATGAACCGGCGAGCGATCCCCAGGTGGCCGTGCATCCCGACCAACTGGCCTATGTGATCTATACCTCCGGCTCGACCGGCCGGCCGAAGGGCGTCGGCATTTCGCACCGCGTGCTGTCGCGCCATGCGCGGGTCGCGATCGGCTACTACGGACTCGTACCCGGCGACCGCGTGCTGCAGTTCGCGTCGCTGAACTTCGACGCATTCATCGAGCACCTGTTCGCGCCGCTGGTGGCCGACGCCGCCGTCGTGCTGCGCGGGCCCGAGGTCTGGGACAGCGACACCTTCCACCGCGAGCTGCTCGCGCGGCGCATCAGCGTGGCCGACCTGACGAGTGCCTACTGGTTGTTGCTGGCGCAAGACTTTGCGCGCCATGGCCCGCGCGACATGGGCGCGCTGCGCCAGGTGCATGCCGGCGGCGAGGCGATGGCGCCCGAAGGCCTGAAGGCGTGGCGCGAGGCCAAGCTGTCGCAGGTGAGGCTGCTGAACACCTACGGGCCGACCGAGGCCAGCGTGACCGCGTCGGTGCTGGACTGCACGCCGTATGTCGACGGCCGTCGGTCGTTGCCGGCGCAGGTGCCGATCGGCCGCGCGCTGCCGGGGCGCGCGCTGCGCATCGTCGATGCCGACCTGCACCCGGTGCCGGACGGCGTGGCCGGCGAGCTGTGCATCGGCGGCGCGCTGCTGGCGCGTGGCTACCTCGGCCGGCCGGGGCTGACCGCCGAGCGCTTCGTCGCCGATCCGTTCGATGCGCACGGCGGGCGGCTGTACCGCACCGGCGACCTGGTGCGCTGGGGCGACGGTGGCGAGATCGAATACCTGGGACGCATCGACCACCAGGTGAAGCTGCGCGGCTTCCGCGTCGAGCTGGGCGAGATCGAGGTGCAGTTGCTGGCGCAGCCCGAGCTGCGCGAGGCGGTGGTGCTGGCGCGGCCGTCGGCCGGGGGCCTGCGGCTGGTGGCCTACGTGTCGCTGAAGCCCGGTGCGGCGATCGAGCCCGCGCAGCTGCGCGAGCGGCTGGCGGCGGTGCTGCCGGACTACATGCTGCCGTCGGCGCTGGTGACCCTGCCGGCGCTGCCGCTGAATGCCAACGGCAAGGTCGACCGCCATGCGCTGCCGGAGCCGGCCTTCGAGGGCGACGCCACGCAGCCGCCGCTGGGCGAGACCGAGCAGAAGCTGGCGGCGATCTGGTGCGAGGTGCTGGGCCTCGAACGCATCGGCCGGCACGATCACTTCTTCGAGCTGGGCGGGCATTCGCTGCTCGCGGTGCGGCTGGTGGCCGAGGTGAAGCGGCAGTTCGGCGTCGAGCTCGCGCTGCGCAGCCTGTTCGACCGGCCGGTGTTCGCCGATTTCGCGGCCGCCTTGCCGCTGCAGCCGGCCGCCGGTGTCGGCCGGCTTGCTGCCTTGCTGGATGAACTGGAAGAGACCCTGGAATGACACTGGACCTGGTTTCGCTGTCGCGCCGCTTCGTGCAGTTGCCGGCTGGCAAGCGGCGGGCGTTCGTCGACCGCCTGCGCGCCGAAGGCCTGGATTTCGCGGCACTGCCGATGCTCGCGCGCGACCCCGCCGCCGCGGTGCCGCTGGCGCCGGCGCAGCGTGCGCTGTGGCTGGCGTGGCAGCGCGCGCCGCAGTCGCCGGCCTACAACCTGGCCGGGCGGATGGTGATCCGCGGCGATTGCAGCGTCGACGCGTTGCAGGCGGCGCTGCGCCGGCTGGTCGAACGGCATGCGGTGCTGCGCACGCGCTACGGGCTGGATGCCGACGGGCAGCCGGTGCAGCGGGTGCAACCCGAGCCGGTGTTCGGCTGGGCGCTGTGCGCGGGCGATGCAGCGAACGACTTCGCGGCGCTGCCGTTCGACCTGGAGCACGGGCCGGTCTTCCGGGCCGCGTTGCATTGCGCCGAGGATGGCGCGAAGAGCCTGCTGCTCGGCGTGCACCACATCGCCGCCGATGGGGGATCGGTCGGGCTGCTTCTGCAGGAGCTGGCAGCGCTGCTGCGGGGCCAGGCGCCCGACGCGCTGGCGCTGGGCTATGCCGACCACGCGCTGTGGCAGCAGCGCTGGCTGGAGGCCGGCGAGCTGGAGCGGCAGCGCAGCTGGTGGTGCGAGGAGCTGCGCGGTGCGCCGCTCGCCACGACCCTGCCGCTGGACCGCCCGCGCAGCGCCCGGCGCAGTGCGCGCGGCGGCTTGCTGCGGTTCACGC
>NZ_JBFUEB010000153.1:0-11031 GCF_056404395.1 Rhizobacter sp. P2_D12
GGCCGACGAGATCGAGCGCCGCCTGGTCGCGCTGAAGCAGTTGCGCGACAAGGGGCTGATCACGGACGACGAGTACAAGCAGAAGCGCAAGGACATCCTGCAGTCGCTGTGATCCGGGCCCCCCGATGGGGGCCTCAATCGGATGGATGGCGCGAACGGCGCCTCGGGACGATAGTTGCTCTTCGCCGCAAGAGGTGCCGGCGTGGAGCGACAGATGCAGTTCGATCAGCAGTTCAACGAAGGCGATTTCCGGATCTACGTGGCGGCCACCGACAGCGGCCGGGGCCGCGGCTTCACGGCGGCCGTGGTGGTGAGCCGCATCCGCGGCGCGGTCAACACGCCGTGCGAGATCTACCGCGACACCTGCCTGGCCGGCGGGCACCGCTGGATCTCGCGCAACGCGGCCCTGTCCTACGCGGTGTCGGTCGGTCGGGAGATTGCGCACACCGAGCCGGAGCGGCTGGCACGCTGTTGAGGTCGGCATCGAAGCCACCGGCCGAGCGCCGGGCCGCCCCAAGCCGGCCGGCATCCCCTCGGGGGATCGGCGAAAGTACTCTTTCGACGAGGGGCACCATAAAAGAAAAAGCGGACAGTGCATGCACTATCCGCCCGAAGAAGCCGCAGTGTCATTGGGAGGAGGGAGGAGGTAACTGCGGCCCCGTGTCCGTGACTTTATCCCGGCATGCATCCCCAATGTGTAGGACGACACGCCGTTTTGATGCAAGCCATTGTTTCAAGCGATGGGTCAGCCGCCGCCTCCGCCTTCTCCTTCCCCATCGGCCAGGCGCGCCGGGTCCAGCAGGCGCTCGAGTTCAGCGCGGCCGAGCTCGGTTTGTTCGTCGGCCACATCGATGATCGGGCGTCCCTCGCGGTAGGCTTGCTTCGCGATCTCGGCCGCGCGCGCATAGCCGATCAGCGGGTTCAGCGCCGTCACGAGGATGGGGTTGCGCGACAGCGCGGCGCGCAGGCGATCGTCGCGCACCGTGAAGCCGGCGATGGCCTTGTCGGCCAGCAGGCGGCTCGCGCGGGCCAGCAGCTCCAGGCTCTCGACCAGGTTGCGCGCGACCAGCGGCAGCATCACGTTCAGCTCGAAGTTGCCGGACTGGCCGGCGATGGTGATGGCCGCGTCGTTGCCGATGACCTGCGCCGCGACCATGGTCGTGGCCTCCGGGATCACCGGGTTGACCTTGCCCGGCATGATCGACGAGCCCGGCTGCAGCGCCTGCAGCTCGATCTCGCCGAGGCCGGCGAGCGGGCCCGAGTTCATCCAGCGCAGGTCGTTGGCGATCTTCATCAGGCTCGCGGCCAGGCTCTTCAGCTGGCCGGAGACCGACACCGCGGTGTCCTGCGCGCCCATCAGCGCGAAGTAGTCGGTGCCGGGGCGGAAGGCCTGGCGCGTGAGGCCGCTCAGTTCCTCGCAGGCCAGGCGCGCGAAGTCGGGGTGCGCGTTGACGCCGGTGCCGACCGCGGTACCGCCGAGCGCGAGCTGGGCCAGGTCGGCGCGCAGCGCCTCGAGGCGCGCGACCTGCGCATCGACCTGCGCGGCCCAGCCGCCCAGCGCCTGGCTCAGGCGCACCGGCATCGCGTCCATCAGGTGGGTGCGGCCGGTCTTCACATGGCCGTGCACGGTGAGCGCCTTGTCGCGCGTCACGGCCGACAGGTGGCGCAATGCGGGCAGCAACTGGTCGGCCAGCACCACGGCGGCGCTGACGTGGATCGCGCTCGGGATCACGTCGTTGCTGCTCTGGCCGTGGTTCACGTGGTCGTTGGCCGAGACCGGCCGGCCGAGGCGGCGCGTCGCGAGCGTCGCGATCACCTCGTTGGCGTTCATGTTGGAGCTGGTGCCCGAGCCGGTCTGGAAGACGTCGAGCGGGAAGTGGGGCATGAAGTCGCCGTCGAGCAGCTCGCGGCAGGCGGCTTCGATGGCGCCGCCGACATCGGCCTCGAGCTTGCCGAGCCGCACGTTGGCGCGCGCGGCGGCGAGTTTCAGCTGGACCAGTGCGCGGATGAAGGCGGTGGGCAGGCGACCGCCGCTGATCGGGAAGTTCTCGACGGCGCGCTGGGTCTGTGCGCCGTAGAGCGCATCGGCGGGGACGGCGATGTCGCCGAGGCTGTCGTGTTCGAGGCGGGTGGCGGGCGAGGATGGCATGGGGGGCTCGGCAATGGAGGTGCCTGGATCATGGCCGAGGGCGCTCAACCTCGACGCATGCATTGATAATCGCGCCAGCCCGCCCGGGTGGTGAAGCTGGTAGACACAGCGGACTTAAAATCCGCCGCTTCTCGAGAGAGGGCGTACGGGTTCGATCCCCGTCCCGGGCACCACGCGAAGCACTGGCACTCGGTGCAGCTCGTCGTCATTCGTGAGGATGGTGTCGCTGCGCAGCCTGAGCAGAATGGGCGGCTCTCAAGGGGAGCCTCCACATGAACGATGACATCGCGTCGAAACGCCGGCGCCTGCTGCTGTTGTCCGGCCTCGGCGGATCGGCCCTGGCTGCCGGGCCGGCCCGGGCCGAGAACGAGGCAGCGCAGGCCTTCGGTGGACACCACCCGCCGAGCCTGGACACACGCCTCACGCGCGGCTACGGCGTGCGCCATCCCTTCGTCGGGGCCGGCATGGGCTTCGTCGCGCTGCCGTCGCTGGTGGCGGCGGTGTCGAACGCCGGCGGCATCGGCGTGCTGGGCAACGGCATCGAGCCGCCGCCGGGCACGCAGGCGCTGATCCAGTCGATCAAGGCCATGACGGCCCAGCCCTTCGGCGTGGACTTCATCTTCGACGACTCGGCGTTCGGGCCGCTGGTGACGGATGCGCACATCGACGCCTGCGTCGCCGAGCGGGTGCGCCTGGTGGTGTTCCACATGAACGTGCCGCCGCGCGCCTGGATCGACCGGCTGCATGCGGCGGGCGCGCGGGTCTGGATGCAGGTGGCCTCGGTGCAGCAGGCCCTCGAGGCGGCTTCCGCCGGGATGGATGCGGTGATCGCCCAGGGCGCACAAGCGGGCGGGCACAACAAGAGCAGCACGCGCACGCTGAAGCTGCTGCAGCAGGTGGTCCAGGCGGTGCGGCCGTTGATGGTGCTGGCCTCGGGCGGCATCGCCGATGGGCAGGGGGTGGTCGACGCCTTGTCCCACGGGGCCGACGGCGTGTGGGTGGGCACGCGGCTGGTCGCGTCGAGCGAGGCCCATGCGCATCCGGAGTACAAGCGCCGCATCGTCGAAGCCCGCGGGCACGCCACGGTCACGACCACGCTGTTCGGGCCGGAGTACCCCGGGCGGCCGTACCGCGTGCTGCGCAACCGGGTCGTCGATGAATGGGCCGGCCGGGAAGGGCAGGTGCCGAACCCGCCGCCGCCGCCCGCGGTCATCGGCAGCACGCTGCTGTTCCCGCTGACGCTGAAGCAGAACTACAGCATGCCCAAGTTCAGCGCCATCGTGCCGACGCCGGAAACGACCGGAGACTTCGAGGAGATGGGGCTGCCGGCCGGCTCCGACAGCGTGAAGTTCATCAAGCGGGTGCAGCCGGCGGGCGAGATCGTGCGCGAGATGATGGAAGAGGCGCGGGCGCTCATCCGCGCGGCTTGACGGCAGGGCCTGCTTGACGAGCGGCCCTCACGATGCCTCGGGATCGAGGGACTTCTTCACCAGCGCGGCCAGCGCCTGCGCTTCGCCGCCGGGCAGTTGCTGCAAGCCGGCGACGGTTCCCCGCCTGTCCTGCAAGGCCTCGTCCTGGCTGGCCTTGAGCTTGCCTTCGAGGCGATCGATGGGGATCTCGATCCCGACGATGGCGCGCATCATCTTGTCGATGAAGGATGCGGGGGCGTCTTCGATGCGCCACGGTGCGGACTGGCCTGCCTCGTGGGTGCTCGTCAGCCGGTCCAGCATGCCGAGCAGCCAATCCCGGTCGTCGATCGCCCGTGCAATGCCGTGGACATGGGCCACGGCGTAGTTCCAGGTCGGCACGACCTTGCCATCTTCTGCCTTGCTCGGGTACCAGCCCGGCGTGATGTAGCCCTGCGGGCCCTGGAACATCACGATCGAGGCTTTCGTCGCGTCCAGGTCCTGCCACACCTTGTTGGCGCGCGAGACATGCCCGATCAGGGTTCCCGAGGGGCCTTTGCCGCGATCCAGGAAGAACGGGACATGGTTGGCCACCAGGCCGTGCGCGCCCTGGCACACCCAGGCACCCAGCGGATGGGTCTCCACCAGCGAGAGAACGGCCTCGCGGTCGGTGAGTCGATGTTCTTTCCGGATGTACATGAGACCCGGATGCTACACAGCATGCCGCCGACGACCCTGGCCGAGTCCTGGTCCCGAGACTGGAACCGTATCCACTTCTGGTTTCACCCGAAGCAAACAAACACAGACCGCAGGCCATCGACTGCCTAGCATCCGGGCCATCATCGAGCCGGAGCCACCGTGAAACTTTCCCGTCGCGACTTCCTGGGTTCTGCCGCCGCCGGCGCAGCCGCCACCACCTTGCCCCTGGCGCTGTCCGGCCCCGCCCACGCCGCGAGCCCCGCCGGCGACGTGGTCGGCAAGATCACTGTCGGCTACCAGGGCTGGTTCGCCTGTGCCGGCGATGGCGCGCCGATCCGCGGCTGGTGGCACTGGTCCAATGACTGGGGTCGTCCGCCGTCGCCGTCGAACAAGGCCATCAGCGCCTGGCCGGACATGCGCGAGTACGCCGCCGGCTACCGCAGCGACTACGGCAACCTGGGCAACGGCTCGCCGGCCACGCTGTTCTCGTCGTACGACCAGTCCACGGTCAACACGCATTTCCTGTGGATGCAGCAGAACGGCTGCGACACCGCCGCGCTGCAGCGCTTCAACCCGAACGGCGGCGAAGGTGCCACGCGCGACGCGATGGCCACCAAGGTGCGCCTCGCGGCCGAGGCGAGCGGGCGCAAGTTCTACATCATGTACGACGTCAGCGGCTGGGCCAACATGCAGCCCGAGATCAAGGCCGACTGGACCAACAAGATGGCGGCGCTGGTCGCCTCGCCTGCCTATGCGCGGCAGAACGGCCGGCCGGTGGTCGGCATCTGGGGCTTCGGCTTCAACGACAACAACCATCCGTGGCCTGCGGCGGCCTGCCTCGACGTCATCAACTGGTTCAAGGGCCAGGGCTGCTACGTGATGGGCGGTGTGCCCACCTGGTGGCGCACCGGCGCCAGCGACTCGCGGGCCGGCTACCTGGACGTGTACCACGCGTTCAACATGATCTCGCCGTGGATGGTCGGCCGCATCGGCGACGCGGCCGGCTCGGACTGGTTCTACACGAACGCCAACCAGCAGGACCAGGCCGACTGCAACGCGCACGGCATCGACTACCAGCCCTGCGTGCTGCCGGGCGACCTGGGCGCACGCCAGCGCGCGCACGGCGACTTCATGTGGCGCCAGTTCTACAACATGGTGCGGGTGGGCGCGCAGGGCATCTACATCTCGATGTTCGACGAGTACAACGAAGGCAACCAGATCGCCAAGACCGCCGAGACCGCGGCCTTCCTGCCGTCGAACTCGGGCATGCTCGCGCTGGACGAGGACGGCACGCCGTGCTCGGCCGACTACTACCTGCGCCTCACCGCGGACGGCGGGCGCATGCTCAAGCGCGAAATCGCGCTCACGTCGACGCGCCCGACCCGGCCGGTGCTCGGCACCACCCCCCCGACGACCAAGGTCGTGAGCCTGCGGGCCCGCATCAACACCGCCTACGTCTGTGCCGAGAATGCCGGTGCCGGCGCGCTGATCGCCAACCGCCAGGCCATCGGCGGCTGGGAGCAGTTCGACCTGCTGGACGCCGGCGGCGGCAACGTCGCGCTGCGCTCGCATGCGAACGGCCTGCTCGTCTGTGCCGAGAACGGCGGCGCGTCGCAGCTGATCGCCAACCGCACCGCCATCGGCCTGTGGGAGACCTTCCAGCTGATCCGCAATGCCAATGGCAGCGTCACGCTGCGCGCGCTGGTCAACAACCGCTACGTCACGGCCGAGAGCGCGGGCGCCGCACCGCTGATCGCCAACCGCACGGCGATCGGGCCGTGGGAGCAGTTCGACCTCATCGGGGGGTAGCGCGAGTCAGAGGCCGGCCACGGCCTCGACGCGGCAGGCAAAGCCGAGCCAGCTGTTCGCTGCCCGGCGCAGCGTGTCGGGGTCGCCCGTGGTCTGCAGGCGCGCCACGGGAGAGGGCGCGCCTTCGACATCGGCAGCAGCCCACAGCTGTGCCGCGCGGCGCGCGACCGCATCGCTGGTGTCGATGACCTGCACCTGCGCGCCCATCGCCGCAGCGATCAGGTGGCGCACGAAGGGGTAGTGCGTGCAGCCCAGCACCACGGTGTCGACCTGGGCCTCGAGCAGCGGCCGGCACAAGCGCTGCACCGTCTGCACCAGCTCCGGCGCATCCAGCGCGCCGCGTTCGATCAGGTCGACCAGGCCGGGGCAGGGCTGGGCGACGATGTGCACGCCATCGCCCTGGCGCGCCAGCAGCTGCTGGAACTTCGCGCTGCGCAAGGTGCTGGTGGTGGCCATCACCGCGATGCGGCCATTGCGCGTGGCAGCGACCGCCGGTTTGAGGCCCGGCTCGACACCGACGATGGGCAGCGCCGGCCAGCGCGACCGCAGGCTCGCGACCGCGGCCGCCGTCGCGGTGTTGCACGCGACCACGAGCAGCTTCGCGCCGCTCGCGACCAGGTGTTCGCTGATGCGCTGCGAGCGGTCGACGATGTAGGCCTCGCTGCGGTCGCCATACGGCGCGTGCGCCGAATCGGCCACGTAGTGCAGCGCGCTATCGGGCAACTGCGCGCGCAGCGAGCGCAGCACCGACAACCCACCCAGCCCGGAATCGAACACGCCAATGCCATCGACGGGAACAGGGTCGGGATGCATCGGCTCGGGCATGGCGGGGCGCAGTCTAGCAACGCGGGTCGCGCAGGTGACGCGGTTTTGCCCCGAACCTGTGCGACAATCAAAAAAGCACGATCGTTCTATTTTCCGGAGGGCGGTAGACCCGACCACTAGAATCGATCAACCCTATTCGAGTCATCAGGAGCGTGCGCATGAAGGTACTGGTCGCGGTCAAACGCGTTGTCGACTACAACGTGAAGGTGCGGGTCAAGAGCGATGGCAGCGGCGTGGACATCGCCAACGTCAAGATGAGCATGAACCCGTTCGACGAGATCGCCGTCGAAGAGGCCGTGCGGCTGAAGGAGAAGGGCGCGGTCACCGAGGTGATCGCCGTCTCGTTCGGCGTCACGCAATGCCAGGAGACGCTGCGCACCGCGATGGCCATCGGCGCCGACCGCGCGATCCTGGTCGAGACCACCGAAGAACTGCAGCCGCTGGCGGTGGCCAAGCTGCTGAAGGCGCTGGTCGACAAGGAGCAGCCGGGCCTGGTGATCCTGGGCAAGCAGGCRATCGACGACGACTSSAACCAGACCGGCCAGATGCTSGCCGCGCTGGCCGACCTGCCGCAGGCCACCTTCGCGAGCAAGGTCGAGATCGCCGATGGCGCGGCCACCGTCACGCGCGAGGTCGACGGCGGCCTCGAGACGCTGAAGATCACGCTGCCGGCCGTCGTCACCACCGACCTGCGCCTGAACGAGCCGCGCTACGTGACGCTGCCCAACATCATGAAGGCCAAGAAGAAGCCGCTCGAGGTGCTGAAGCCGTCCGACCTGGGCGTGGACGTGRCGCCGCGCCTGAAGACCCTGAAGGTGAGCGAGCCGCCCAAGCGCAGCGCCGGCATCAAGGTGCCCGACGTGGCCACGCTCGTTTCCAAGCTGAAGACCGAAGCCAAGGTGATCTGACCATGACCGCACTCGTGATTGCTGAACACGACAACGCCTCGATCAAGGGCGCCACCCTCAACACCGTGACGGCCGCCGCCCGGTGCGGGGGCGACGTGCACGTGCTGGTCGCCGGCAGCAACGCCGGCGCCGCCGCGCAGGCCGCCGCACAGATCGCCGGCGTGAGCAAGGTGCTGCATGCCGACGCGGCGCACTTCGCGCACGGCCTGGCCGAGAACGTCGCGGCCCAGGTGCTGGCCGTCGCTTCGGCCTACAGCCACATCGTCTTCCCGGCCACCGCCAGCGGCAAGAACATCGCGCCGCGCGTCGCCGCCAAGCTCGACGTCGCGCAGGTGAGCGACGTCACCAAGGTCGACAGCCCCGACACTTTCGAGCGCCCGATCTACGCCGGCAACGCGATCGCCATCGTGCAGAGCGCCGACAAGACCAAGGTGCTGACGGTGCGCACCACCGGCTTCGACCCGGCCGCCGCCACCGGTGGCTCGGCCGCCGTCGAGAGCATCGCCGCCACCGCCGACAGCGGCAAGAGCAGCTTCGTCGGCTCCGAGATCGCGAAGAACGACCGGCCCGAGCTGACCGCCGCGAAGATCATCGTCTCCGGCGGCCGCGCGCTCGGCTCCAGCGACAAGTTCAACGAGGTGCTGACGCCGCTGGCCGACAAGCTGGGCGCCGCGCTCGGCGCGAGCCGCGCCGCCGTCGACGCCGGCTACGCGCCGAACGACTGGCAGGTCGGCCAGACCGGCAAGATCGTCGCGCCGCAGCTGTACATCGCCGCCGGCATCTCCGGCGCGATCCAGCACCTGGCCGGCATGAAGGATTCGAAGGTGATCGTCGCGATCAACAAGGACCCCGAGGCGCCGATCTTCAGCGTGGCCGACTACGGGCTCGAGGCCGATCTGTTCACGGCCGTGCCGGAGCTGGTGAAGGCGCTGTAAACCCGCTGCGCCTGCCCCGCGAGCAGTGCCTGCAAGCCCGTTGGCTCGATCGAATCAACGGGCTTTTCTTTCGCCTGGATGAGAACAAGGAGACAACCATGAGCTACACCGCGCCCGTCAAGGACATGCTGTTCTGCATGAAGGAGCTGGCCGGCCTGGAGGCCGTGGCGCAACTGCCGGGCTTCGAGGACGCCGGGCTGGAGACGGCGCAGGCGGTGCTCGAGGAATGCGCGCGCTTCAACCAGGAGGTGCTGGCGCCGCTGAACTCCGAGGGCGACAGGAACCCGTCGTCGTGGAAGGACGGCCAGGTCACCACGACGCCGGGCTTCAAGCAGGCCTTCCGCCAGTTCGCCGAGGGTGGCTGGCAGGGCCTGCAGCACCCGCTGGATTTCGGCGGGCAGAACCTGCCCAAGACCATCGGCGCGGCCTGCATCGAGATGCTCAACAGCGCCAACATGAGCTTCGCGCTGTGCCCGCTGCTCACCGACGGCGCGATCGAGGCGCTGCTGACGGCCGGCTCGCCCGCGCAGCAGGCGCTGTTCCTGCCGAAGATGATCTCCGGCGAGTGGACCGGCACGATGAACCTGACCGAGCCGCAGGCCGGCTCCGACCTGGCCCTGGTGCGCACGCGCGCCGAGCCGCAGCCCGACGGCACCTACAAGATCTTCGGCACCAAGATCTTCATCACCTACGGCGAGCACGACATGGCGGGCAACATCGTCCACCTGGTGCTGGCCCGCGTGGCCGGCGCGCCGGAGGGCGTGAAGGGCATCAGCCTGTTCCTGGTGCCCAAGTTCCTCGTCAACGCCGATGGCTCGCTCGGTGCGCGCAACGATGCGCACTGCGTCAGCATCGARCACAAGCTGGGCATCAAGGCCAGCCCGACCGCCGTGCTGCAGTTYGGCGACMACGGYGGGGCGRTCGGCACGCTGRTCGGCSARGAAAACCGCGGCCTSGAATACATGTTCATCATGATGAAYGCAGCGCGCTTCGGCGTGGGCATCCAGGGCGTCGGCCTGGCCGAGCATGCGTATCAGGGCGCGGTGGCCTTTGCCAAGGATCGCGTCCAGTCGCGCGACGTGGCCGGCTCGAGTGGTCCGGTGACGATCATCCACCACCCGGACGTGCGCCGCATGCTGATGTCGATGCGTTCGCAGACAGAAGCCGCGCGCGCGCTGGCCTATGTCGGCGCGGCGCTGTCCGACCTGGCCCATCACCATCCGGACGACGCCACGCGCACGGCGAACCTGGCCATCTATGAGTATCTGGTCCCGGTCATCAAGGGCTGGGCGACGGAGATGAGCGAGCAGGTCGCGCGCGACGGCGTGCAGGTGCACGGCGGCATGGGCTTCATCGAAGAAACGGGCGCGGCGCAGCACTACCGCGACGCCAAGATCCTGACCATTTACGAAGGCACGACCGCGATCCAGGCCAATGACCTGGTGGGCCGCAAGACGGTGCGCGATGGCGGCGCCGTGGCCAAGGCGCTGATCGCGCAGATCCGCGATGTCGAGCGTCAGCTGGGCGACGCGCAGAACGCCGATTTCACGGCCATCGCGCAACGCCTGCAAGAAGGCAGCGCGGCGCTCGAGCAGGTGGTCGAGTATGTGGTGGCCAATATCAAGACGGACGTGAAGGCAGTGTTTGCCGGCAGCGTCACGTACCTGAAGCTGGCCGGCATCGTGCTCGGCGGCTGGCAGATGGCGCGCGCGGCGCTGGCGGCGCAGAAGCGGCTGGATGCAGGCGAGGGCGATGCCGCCTTCTACCGCGCCAAGATCGGCACGGCGCGCTTCTTTGCCGATCACATCCTGTCGCAGGCACCCGGGCTGCGCACGTCGATCGTCGATGGCGCGGCGGGCGTGCTGGCGCTGGAGATCGAGCAGTTCTAACGGAATAGTTTGCGCTGGCCGTAACAAAAAAGGCAGCCTGCGGGCTGCCTTTTTTGTCACCCATACGCGCCACTCGTGTACATCACGTCTGACAACCGTGCGATCGTCCCGATCAGCACGGTCGTCGCCACCAGCATGGTGATCACCAGCAGCAACACCAGCACCCAGTTCGAGCGCGTCTGCTGCCCGCTGTGCGCGTTGTATTGGGCGTCCCACTTCTCATCCGGCGTCAGGCCGATCACCAGCGCCTCGACAAAGCCGGCGATGTACGACACCAGCAGCGGCAACACCATGTAGAACGGATGCGGCTTGACCGCGCCATACAGGATTCCCATGACCGGCAGGCAGCACAGGTGCAGCAGGCCGATCCGGTCTGCGCCAGGCTTCAGGTAAAAGCGGTGAATGCCGAAG
>NZ_JBFUEB010000154.1:0-10833 GCF_056404395.1 Rhizobacter sp. P2_D12
CCGCCTCAAAGACCTGCGCAATGAGGTGAATGTCTGGACTATTTAAGGAACAAGAATGGCGCCACTTCTCAAATCCCTGATCGCCTCACTATGTGTGGGCCTTTCCTCATGTGCAAGCAGCCCTCAGGATGGCACCCCTGTCACCGTTGGGAACCTGCATTTGAGTGCCCCAAAAGAATGGGTCGTGACCATTGAGGGAGGAACCTTGCTTGCAAAACCGAGTTCCTCAGTGACATTGCCACGGATAGAAGTTCAGACGTGTGAGAGAGTCAACGCGAATTGCGCGACACCATGCGACGCAGAAAAAATAGAAAATAACTACTTCTTCTTTGCAGCGGGAGGTAAATTTGAGTCCTCACAGCGAATGCGATCTGACGGCAGTGCTGAGTTCGGAGTGGATGGAGACTTTCTCGCTGATGGAATATCTGTAAAAATATCCTCAAGAGTTCTCTGCTCGCAAAGAGGAATCGTATTCATCTCTGTTGCTTGGGAGGCGGATTCCGTCGAGAGGCCCCGCATCGAGGCCATCGTCGGCTCCGTCCGGTGGCAACCTTGAGGGCTGATGAGAACACCGATGAAATGATTTCTTTTTTGGCCGAGGCATCCAGTGATGCTCCTGCTCATGACGATTTCGAACAGCATGACGCCGAATCACAACTGGCACAAGTAGCACAAGAACTCGAAGGTTACGCACCTTCAAGGCACCCCGCTGACTTGGATGGACTGAAGTTGCGAGGTTCGATAATGAAGAGTGCGTCGAAGCCTCATGTCACCTTCTGATTGGCTGGAGCAGCCCTGCTCAGGGTCCTCACATTCCAGGGCGGTGATACATCAATCGTTACAGGATGGTTGCATCTGATATGGACAGTTCCGTTCGGCGTTGTGTGGTAGTTCTACGCCTACGACATTGTTCTCACGTGGGTCCCCGCCAATGTTGCACAACCAATCGGTGTGGTTGTCATCGATCTCGTCGCCTTCGCATTCTGGTTCTTGCTTCTTGCTTCTTCCCAAGATCCGCACGCTGCGAACAAGAGGCACGGTGATGATGAAGCTACCGCGACAGCTCCCACGACGAACCCAAAATGAATATCTCGAACCACGAAATCCCTTCAACGGTGACCACCCTCTTGGCAGCGGCCTTGCTGATCTCCTGTGCGAGTACGTCGAACGTGGGCAACGTCTCCTTTGAATTCCCGCGCACGTGGCACATCAGCACCGAAGGCGACGGCCTGACAGCAAGCCCAGACCCCAACCTCGGATTGCCATTGCTCAACGTGCAAGCCTGCGAGAGAATGGATCCCGCTTGCGCGACGCCCTGTGAACAAAGAAAGATTCGCGACGCCTACTTCATCTTTTCAGCGAGTGGGGGTCATGTTGAGTACACACAGACGTCGCATCCGGACGGGAGCATCGATTTCGGCGCGACGGGAGTCATCCCCGGCGAGACCGGAGATGTTCAAGCCAAGGCGCGCGTGCTTTGCTCAAGCAAAGGAATTGTCTTTGTGAATCTGATGTCAAGAACGCCCATAGAGGAACTCTCGCCAGAATTTGAACGGACGATCCAGTCCGTCCGATGGAGACAATAGAGGGTTATACCAACAGCGCCAAAACCGGACTCTTGCATGAATCAGTGCTTGGCAGAGCGCGCGTGGTCACTGGGTTGCTACAGACTCGCAAAAACCTGCCTCGGTATGCAGCGAGAGTTCTTTGCTCGCAGGACGGAATTGCGTTCTTGCCCCTTTCCTGGGAAGGACCTGCGGTCGGACTCCCGCACATGGATGCGCTCGTCGACTCGGTTCGATGGAAGTGATGACCGGAGTCCGCTGTGCAGTGGATCGACGGCTCCCTGAACGAGACTGGCCAACTGCTACGCCTTCACAAGGGAGCTGTATTCTCCGGACTCCCCTGGATGGCCGGTTCGGCCGCTTTGCCCCGCATCGAAACGATCATCGATTCAGCTCGTCGGCAGCGTTGAGGCTGGATGGCGGCGGCCTCAGCCTCGGACAGCTCCCACGGCCGGTGCGCGTTGGCGTACGACAGCGACGAGCCAGAAATGACGACAACAACCTACTCCCTGAAGCGCCGCCTGATCCTCTGGATCATCCTGCCGGTCTCCGCCTTCATCGCGTTTGACACCGTGAGCCTTTACGGGCGCGCGCTCGACGCCATCACGCTGGCCTACGACCGCACGCTGCTCAGCTCGGCGCGCACCATCGGCGAGCTGCTCAGCGCCGACAAGAACGGCCTGCGCGTCGAGCTGCCGTACAACGCGCTCGAGATGCTGGACAACGGCGACGCGCGGATGATGTACCGCGTCAGCGGCTTCCACGGCGAGTTCCTGTCCGGCTATGCCGACTTCCCCACCTACGATCGCACGCCGCCGCAGCGCAGCGCCTACGACGCACTGGTCGACTTCTACGACGGCGAGTTCCGCGGCGAGCCGGTGCGTATCGCCGCGCTGTACCAGCCGGTGGCCGGCCCCGACTCGCGCGGCGTCGCGCTGGTGCAGGTGGCCGAGACGCTCGAGGTGCGCAAGCGCCTGGCACGCCAGATCCTGAGCGAGACCTTGTCGCGCCAGTCGATCCTGGTGATGGTGGTTGCGATGATCACCTGGCTCGTGGTCGCGAAGGCGCTGCGGCCGATGGAGACCCTGCGCCAGCAGCTGGAGTCGCGCAGCGACCGCGACCTGTCTCCGGTCGAGTCGCAGGGGCTGCCACTCGAGTTGACGCCGCTGGCCGCCGCAGTGAACCACCTGATGCAGCGCCTGCAGCGCCTGCATGAGCACCAGCGCCAGTTCGTGCGCGACGCCTCGCACCAGCTGCGCACGCCGCTGGCGGTGCTGAAGACGCAGGTGCAGACGGCACTGGACTCCRAGTCCAGCACCGAGGCGCACCTGGCGCTGCCGGGCCTGCATGCGACGGTCGACCGCGCGATCCGGCTGGCCAACCAGATGCTCGCCTTGGCGAAGGTGGAGCAGGTGCAGGGCCATGCCGAGCCGGTGACCGCCGAGCTGGCCGAGCTGGCCCAGGAGGTGGCGCTCGACCTGTCGCCGCTGCTCGGCGAGAAAAAGATCGACTTCGAGCTGCAGTCCGAGACCAGCGAGGTGCACGGCCACGCATGGATGGTGCGCGAGCTGCTGCGCAACCTGCTGCACAACGCGATCCGCGCGACGCCGCGGCGCGGCACCCTGCTGCTGCGCGTCGGCGCGGGCGAGCTGCTGGTGCGCGACAGCGGGCCCGGCATCGCGCCCGAACTGCGCGAGCGCCTGTTCGAGCCCTTCCACTCCGGGCACCCGTCCGAAGGCAGCGGCCTGGGGCTGTCGATCTGCCGCGAGATCTGCCGCTCGCTGGGCGCGACGATCGAGCTGGTCAACCGCGAGGAGGACGAGCACGTGGTCGGCCTGGATGCGTGGGTCAGGTTTCGACCCGTGACGGGGGTGAAGACCGGCTGAATCTGCCTACACTGTCGGCTCATCCACAGCGCAGGCCGCCCTCCCCGTTCCACCCATGGCAAAGGTTTCCGACACGGCCCCCGCCCACGCCGGCGTGCGGCTCGACAAATGGCTGTGGGCCGCCCGCTTCTTCAAGACCCGCAGCCTCGCGACCCAGGAGATCGACAAGGGCCGCATCAGCGTCAACGGCCAGGCCGCCAAGCCGGCGCGCGAGCTGAAACCGGGCGACGTGCTTGAGCTTCGCCAGGGGCCGCTCACGCGCAGCATCGTCGTGCTGGGCCTGAGCCACGTGCGCGGCGGCGCACCGGCGGCCCAGGCGCTGTACGAGGAGACGGCCGAAAGCATCGCGCGCCGCGACGAGACCTTGCGCCAGCGCAAGCTGGCCGCCGAGCCGGCGTTGACCATCGAGCAAGGGCGCCCGACCAAGCGCGACCGCCGCCAGCTGGCCGACTGGAACCGCTGGAGCGCAGAGATGGACTCCCCCCCGAAGCGCTGACGCGCTCCCCACCGCTGGTGGCCCGGAAACGCCGGATCCATGGCGGTCGCTGGAGGTTCATCTGCTTGCGATTCGTTCGTGCGGACCCACGTGCCTTGAAGGACAGGCCCTGCATTATTTTTGAAACCCCTCTTGAAACCCGGGGCAATGCGCCCATATGCGCGCCATTCGACAGGATCCACCCATGCAAAATCCGGAAAATTCTTCGCAAGATCAAGGACTTGAGACACCCGCCGAGGGCCTGAACGCCGCGCCCGCCACGCCGGCCGAACCGAACCTGGAAGCCCGCCTGGCGGAGATGTCGGACGCCTACCTGCGCGCCAAGGCCGAGACCGAGAACATCCGCCGCCGCTCCGAGGAAGAGATCGCGAAGGCCCGCAAGTACGCGGTCGAGAACTTCGCCGACAGCCTGCTGCCGGTGAAGGACAGCCTCGAGGCCGCCATCGCGATCCAGGCCGCGACGCCCGAACAGCTGCTCGAAGGCGTGCACGCCACGCTGCGCCAGCTGGCCGCCGCGCTCGAGCGCAACAAGGTGCTCGAGATCAACCCGCCGGCATCGACGAAGTTCGACCCGCACCAGCACCAGGCGATCAGCATGGTGCCGGCCGAGCAGGAGGCCAACACGGTGGTCGCGGTGCTGCAGAAGGGCTACCTGATCGCCGACCGGGTGCTGCGCCCRGCGCTCGTCACGGTGGCTGCGCCGAAGTAGCCATCCACAAGCCCGGCCCCTTGAAAAGGCCCGACTTATCCACAACTCGAACACATCAAGATTTCCCGCATTCAGGAGAACCACATGGCAAAAATCATCGGCATCGACCTCGGCACCACGAACTCGTGCGTGGCCATCATGGAAGGCAACACCACCAAGGTGATCGAGAACAGCGAGGGTGCGCGCACCACGCCGTCGATCATTGCCTACCAGGAAGATGGCGAGATCCTCGTCGGTGCTTCTGCCAAGCGCCAGGCCGTCACCAACCCGCGCAACACGCTGTATGCGGTGAAGCGCMTGATCGGCCGCAAGTTCACCGAGAAGGAAGTGCAGAAGGACATCGACCTGATGCCCTAYAAGATCGCGCAGGCCGACAACGGCGACGCCTGGGTCGAAGTGCGCGGCCAGAAGCTCGCGCCGCCGCAGGTCAGCGCCGAGGTGCTGCGCAAGATGAAGAAGACCGCCGAGGACTACCTGGGCGAAGCGGTGACCGAGGCCGTGATCACGGTGCCGGCGTACTTCAACGACGCGCAGCGCCAGGCCACCAAGGACGCCGGCCGCATCGCCGGCCTGGACGTCAAGCGCATCATCAACGAGCCGACCGCGGCCGCGCTGGCCTTCGGCCTCGACAAGAACGAGAAGGGCGACCGCAAGATCGCCGTCTATGACCTGGGCGGCGGCACCTTCGACGTGTCGATCATCGAGATCGCCGACGTCGACGGCGAGAAGCAGTTCGAGGTGCTGTCGACCAACGGCGACACCTTCCTGGGCGGCGAAGACTTCGACCAGCGCATCATCGACTACATCATCACCGAGTTCAAGAAGGAGCAAGGCGTCGACCTGTCGAAGGACGTGCTCGCGCTGCAGCGCCTGAAGGAAGCGGCCGAGAAGGCGAAGATCGAGCTGTCGAACAGCGCGCAGACCGACATCAACCTGCCCTACGTGACGGCCGATGCCTCGGGCCCGAAGCACCTGAACATCAAGCTCACGCGTGCCAAGCTCGAGGCGCTGGTCGAGGACCTGATCGAGCGCACGATCGCGCCGTGCCGCACCGCCATCAAGGATGCCGGCGTCGCGGTCAACACCATCGACGACGTGATCCTGGTGGGCGGCATGACCCGCATGCCCAAGGTGCAGGAGAAGGTCAAGGAGTTCTTCGGCAAGGAGCCGCGCAAGGACGTCAACCCCGACGAGGCCGTGGCCGTCGGTGCCGCGATCCAGGGCCAGGTGCTGGCCGGCGACCGCAAGGACGTGCTGCTGCTCGACGTGACCCCGCTGTCGCTGGGCATCGAGACGCTGGGCGGCGTGATGACGAAGATGATCGCGAAGAACACGACCATCCCGACCAAGTTCGCACAGACCTTCTCGACCGCCGACGACAACCAGCCGGCCGTGACGATCAAGGTGTACCAGGGCGAGCGCGAGATGGCCTCGGGCAACAAGAGCCTGGGCGAGTTCAACCTCGAAGGCATCCCGCCGTCGCCGCGCGGCACGCCGCAGATCGAGGTCAGCTTCGATATCGACGCGAACGGCATCCTGCACGTCGGCGCCAAGGACAAGGGCACCGGCAAGGAAAACAAGATCACCATCAAGGCGAACTCCGGCCTCTCCGAGGCCGAGATCCAGCAGATGGTGAAGGACGCCGAGCTGAACGCCGCCGAGGACAAGAAGAAGCTGGAGCTGGTGCAGGCCCGCAACCAGGCGGATGCGCTGGTGCACAGCGTGCGCAAGTCGCTGGCCGAGCATGGCGAGAAGCTCGACGCCGGCGAGAAGGAGAAGATCGAGTCCGCGCTGAAGGACGCCGAGGAAGCGCTGAAGGGCGACGACAAGGCGGCCATCGAGGCCAAGAGCGAGGCGCTGATGACGGCCAGCCAGAAGCTGGGCGAGAAGGTCTATGCCGATGCGCAGGCGGCCCAGGCCGCGGCCGGCGCGGGTGCCGGTGCGGGTGCAGAGGCACCGCATGCGGAGGCCGCCTCGTCCAAGCCGGCCGACGACAATGTGGTCGACGCCGAGTTCAAGGAAGTGAAGGACCAGAAGTAAGCGCGTCCCGGCCTCCACACACCCCCGTGAGTCCTGACCGGCCCACGGGGGCTTTGCATTTCAAGCACGAGCACCATGGCAAAGCGTGACTATTACGAGATCCTCGGCGTCGCGAAGAACGCCTCCGAGGACGACATCAAGAAGGCCTACCGCAAGCTGGCCATGAAGCACCACCCGGACCGCAACCAGGGTGATGGCGCGAAGAAATCGGAGGAGCAGTTCAAGGAGGCCAAGGAAGCCTATGAAATGCTGTCCGATGCGCAGAAGCGCGCGGCCTACGACCAATATGGCCATGCCGGCGTCGACCCGAACAGCGGCGGCTTCCGTCCGGGCGGCCCGGGCGCGGAAGGCTTCGGCGGCTTTGCCGAGGCCTTCGGCGACATCTTCGGCGACATCTTCGGCGGGGCCGGCGGCCAGCGCCGCGGCGGCGGTGGCGGCGGCCAGCAGGTGTTCCGCGGCAGCGACCTGAGCTACGCGATGGAAATCACGCTCGAAGAGGCGGCGCGCGGCAAGGAGACGCAGATCCGCATCCCGAGCTGGGAAGAGTGCGAGACCTGCCACGGCAGCGGCGCCAAGCCCGGCACCAGCGCCAAGACCTGCCCGAGTTGCAACGGCGCCGGCACGGTGCACATGCGCCAGGGCTTCTTCAGCATCCAGCAGACCTGCCCGCACTGCCACGGCACCGGCAAGATCATCCCCGAGCCGTGCCTGACCTGCCATGGCCAGGGCAAGATCAAGAAGAACAAGACGCTGGAGGTGAAGATCCCCGCCGGCATCAACGAGGGCATGCGCATCCGCTCGGCCGGCAACGGCGAGCCCGGCACCAACGGCGGCCCGGCCGGCGACCTGTACATCGAGATCCGCATCAAGCAGCACGAGATCTTCGAGCGCGACGGCGACGACCTGCACTGCACCGTGCCGGTGGGCCTGACGCTGGCGGCGCTGGGCGGCGGCATCGAGGTGCCGACGCTGGGCGGCAAGGCCGAGATCGACCTGCCCGAGGGCACGCAGCACGGCAAGACCTTCCGGCTGCGCGGCAAGGGGATCAAGGGCGTGCGCTCCACCTACCCCGGCGACCTGTACTGCCACATCAGCGTCGAGACGCCGGTCAAGCTGACCGAGCACCAGCGCAAGCTGCTGAAGGAACTGGACGAATCGTTCAACAAATCGGGCGGCAAGCATTCGCCGAATGCCAAGAGCTGGACCGACCATGTGAAGGATTTGTTCAAGTAATCCGCGCTCAAGCGGCCATCCGACGGAACCGATATCCGTGGGATGGCCCCGCTTGACCGAGATATCGCGCAGTGCCGGGCGATGGTCATCGACCCGAACCCGACGTCGCGCAGCATCCTGACCGCCCAGTTGCGAGACTTCGGCGTGGGCACGGTCACGCAGTGCGGGCGCATCGAAGACGCCCGCAAGCAGCTCGAGGCACGGCCGTTCGACGTGGTGCTGTGCGAGCACAGCTTCAGCGCCACCGGCTATTCCGGGCAGAACCTGCTCGACGACCTGCGGCGCAGCCAGCTGCTGCCGCTGTCCACCGTCTTCATCATCGTCACCGGCGAGGCCTCGTACACGCTGGTGGCGGATGCCGCCGAATCGGCGCTCGACAGCTACCTGCTGAAGCCGCACACCGCGACCGCGCTCGGCGAGCGGCTGATGCAGGCGCGCAAGCGCAAGAAGTCGCTGGCCGACATCTTCAACGCCATCGAGGCGAACGAGTTCGAGCAGGCGGCCGCGCTGTGCGCACAGCGCTTCATGCAGCGTGGTCCCTACTGGCTGTACGCCGCGCGCATCGGCTCGGAACTGCTGCTGCGCGTGGGCAAGCACCACGAGGCACGGCAGATGTACGAGGCGGTGCAGCAGACCGGCGCGATCCCGTGGGCCAAGCTGGGCATTGCGCGCTCGCAGCTCGATGCGGGCCAGAACGGCCCGGCGATGCGCACGCTCGAAAGCCTGATCGGCGACCACCCGAGCTTTGCCGACGCCTACGACGTGATGGGCCGGGTGCAGGTCGAGCAAGGCGACCTGCAGCAGGCGCTGGAGACCTACCGCCGCGCCAGCGCGCTGACGCCGGGCTCGATCAGCCGGCTGCAGAAGCAGGGCATGCTGGCCTTCTACCTGGGCGACCACGACGAGGCGGCGCGCACGCTGGAGCGGGCCGCGACGGCGGGCCTCAGCTCGAAGATGTTCGACTTCCAGACGCTGGTGCTGCTGGCCTTCACGCGCTTCCACCAGCGCGACGCCAAGGGGCTGCAGCGCTGCCGCGACAACCTGCGCGGCGCCCTGGAGAAGGCGCCGCAAAGCCGCCGGCTGCAGCGCTTCGCGGCGGTGGTCGAGGTGTTCCACCTGATGCTGCAGAAGCAGGTGGGCGCGGTGGTGGCCGCGGTGAAGGACATCGTGCGCGACCTGCGCGAGCCGTCGCTCGACGTCGAGGCCGCCTGCAACATCCTGAGCCTGCTGTCGGAGTTGACCGCAGCCGAGCTGAGGCTGGACGGTGCGGACGACTGGGTCGACGCGCTGGCCCTGCGCTTCGCGAGCGCCAAGGGCCTGGCCGAGCTGCTGGCGCGCACCGCTTCGGGCCACCCGCCGCATGCGCAGCGGGTGCGCGATGCGCAGTTGCGCATCAACGAGATGGCCGAGCAGGCGGTGACGCACACGCTGGCCGGCAACCACCGGACGGCGGTGCAGATGCTGGTGGCGCAAGGCGAGCGCACCTTGAACAGCAAGCTGATCGAGATGGCGCGCATGACCTTGCAGCGGCACGAGGGCAGGATCGCCGATGCCGGGCCGTTGCAGCAGCAGGTGGACGCGCTGCGGCAGAGGTTCGGCGGCGCCGCGTTGCCGGCACTYGGACAGGTCGGCACGCGCCAGGCCGGCGCGCTGAGCCTGCGCGAGAGCAGCAGCGTGTAGCCCGGATGCCGATCCGGGACCGCACGGCAACGACTGCCGGCACAATCGCGCCATGCAGATTGGCCGACGCAACCGAGCACTCTTTCCTCCCGGCAACCGCCCTTCGTCCTGGAACCCGCTGACGCTCGCCCTCCTGGCCAGCCTGTGGATCGCGCTGCTGGCCAACTGGCCGCTGTGGCGCGCGCTGCACGCGCTGCCCGAGATGCAAGGCGGCCGCGGCGCCCTCTTCATCGCGGCCTTCGGCGTCATCGTCGCGGGCCTGACGGCCCTGGTGCTGACCCTGGCGGCCTGGCGCTGGAGCATCAAGCTCGCGATCGGCATCTTCCTGTTCGCCGCGGCTTTCGGCGCCCACTTCATGGGCACCTACAACGTCGTCATCGACAGCAGCATGATGACCAACGTGCTGCAGACCGACATGCGCGAGACGCGCGACCTGCTGAGCCTGCGCATGGCGCTCACCGTGCTGGTGCTGGCCGTGCTGCCGATGGCCTGGCTGTGGCGCCGGCCGCTGCAGGCGCCCGGTGCGTGGCGGCAGCTGGGCCGCAATGCGCTGGGCCTGGCGGGGATCCTGGTGCTGCTGGTCGCGGTGGCCGCCGCGTCCTTCGCCGACCTCGCGTCGACCATGCGCACCCACACCTCGCTGCGCTACCTGATCAACCCGCTGAACTCGTTCTATGCGCTGGTGGCGCTGGCGCGCGATGCCAACGCCCGACCGGCCGGCCCGCCGACCGCGGTCGGCACCGACGTGGCGCTCGCGGCGCCGGCCCCCGGCGCGAAGCCGCGCCTGCTGCTGCTGGTGGTCGGCGAGACGGCGCGCGCCGATCACTTTGCCCTCAACGGCTACGAACGCGCGACCAACCCGGGCCTCGCGACGAAGGGCGTGGCCAGCTACACGCAGGTGACGTCCTGCGGCACCAGCACCGCGACCTCGCTGCCGTGCATGTTCTCGACCCTCGGCAAGCAGGCCTTCGAGGCACGCGACAAGGACTACGAGAACGTGCTCGACGTGCTGCAGCGCGCCGGCCTCGCGGTGCTGTGGCTGGACAACCAGGCCGGCTGCAAGGGCCTGTGCGACCGCGTGCCGCACGACGACGCCTGGCGCCTCGCGCCCGGTGCCGCGCCGCTGCCGGCCGGCCTGTGCGACGGCGGCGAGTGCCTGGACGAAGCGCTGCTGCACGGCCTGGACCAGCGCCTTGCCGCGCTGCCGGCCGAGCGCCGCGCCCG
>NZ_JBFUEB010000155.1:0-10780 GCF_056404395.1 Rhizobacter sp. P2_D12
CATCATTGCCACATCCTGGAGACCGGCAACGACAGCTACCGCTTCAAGAACAGCTCCGCTCAACCCACACTGCCCAAGAAGGAGTCCAAAGCCAAGAAGTTATCCACAACGTGAGCCAGCTTGGCTCGAAAACGGGTGGGTCAACATTGGATGGAAAACCCGGGTCAGCTCTCCGTGGAACTCAACAGACCGAGTGGGCGGCGCGCCGATACCACCCTACGCCTCCACTATTCACCCTACGCCGATGGGCACGCGAAGGAGAGATCGTGCCCGCACCCGAGATCGTCGGAAAGGCCTACTACGTCGATGAACGGGCGGAACGGCTCGGAGTCGCGGCTCCGACCCTCCTCGATCGCATACAGGGACGCGCGTGAGTCCGGCACGCCGAAGCATCCGCAGGCGGGATTGGCCTCGCGGCCTCTACGAGCCTCGCCCTGGCTACTACGTCTGGCGCCATCCCGAGACAGGGGAGACCTTGACCCTCGGCTCCATTCCGCTCGCACACGCGAAGAATCAGGCGTTGCAGGCCAACGCCCACCTTTTTGGTATGAAGCCGACGCTCCTGGCGCGCCTGACCGGGGCGACCCACACCGTCGCCGACCTGTTGGACACCATGCCGGAGAGCAAGTCCTACAACACGGCCAAGGCTCGCCGGAGCATGGACAAACTCATCCGGGCGAAGCTCGGCACCCTCACCTGCGGCGCCTTGACCGTCAAGGACTGCGCCGAGATGCTCGACGAGATCATCGCAGCCGGAAAGGACCGCTGGGCGCAGTCAATCCGATCCCGCCTGATCGCCATGTGCAAACGGGGAATGCAGAAGGGCTGGATGAGCAGCAACCCCGCCGAGACGACCGAGGCGACCATCGTAGTGGTCAAGCGGGAGCGGCTCTCCCTGGAGTGGTTCAACGCGATCCTGGAGAAAGCTCCGCAGGTGGCAGCCTGGCTCCCGGACGCGATGCTGCTGGCCATTGTTTCCGGCTTGGACCGCAGCACGATCGTCGGGGTGTCGAAGACCCATGTCATCGGCGAGAACCTGGTGATCGGCCGCGGGAAGACCGCAGTCACGATCGCGATCCCCCTGGACCTACGCCTGGACGTGCTGAACCTGTCGCTCCRCGACCTGGTCACGAAGCAGCCCAAGGTGGTCACCCGGCTGCTGGTCCACCACCAGGTACCCTACGGGAATGCACCGGTCGGCAGCCGCGTGCACCCGGACAACATCAGCCACGCGTTCACCGAAGCCCGCCAGCTCGCCGGCATCCCCGACGTGTTGCCGAACGGGAAGACCGCACCCACCTTCCACGAGATCCGCAGCCTATGCAAGCGGCTCTACAACAAGCAGGGCAACGTGGACACGAAAGACCTACTCGGGCACCTCACCGAGCGCATGGCGGACCTGTACGAAGACCCCCGAGGAAGCGAGCCGATTCAGGTAACCATCCGCAAGTGATGTGTGCACGAAGTGAACGGGAAGTGAACTCTCCCCGGAGGCGGTGTGCTGCCCATGCAGACCATCAGCACCCGCAGCGGCTTCGTCACTTGGCCGGCACCACGTTGTCGGTGCCGGGCGCGCCGAAGGCCTGCTCGCGCAGGTGCGCCAGCTGGTCGCGCACGCGCGCCGCCTTCTCGAACTCGAGGTTGCGCGCGTGGTCGAGCATCTGCTTCTCCAGCTGCTTGATGCGCTTGCCCAGGTCCTTCTCGCTCATGGCCTCGACCTGGGCCGTCTCGGCCGCCACCTTCAGTTGCTCCTTCGCGTTCTTCTCGCTGTAGACGCCGTCGATCAGCTCGCGGATCTGCTTCTTGACGCTGCGCGGCGTGATGCCCTGCTCCAGGTTGTGCTGGATCTGCTTGGCACGGCGTCGCTCGGTCTCGCCGATCGCGCGCTGCATCGAGTCGGTCATCCGGTCGGCGTACAGGATGGCCTTGCCGTTGACGTTGCGGGCCGCGCGKCCGATSGTCTGGATCAGCGARCGYTCGGMGCGCAGGAAGCCTTCCTTGTCRGCGTCGAGGATCGCCACCAGCGAGACCTCGGGGATGTCCAGCCCCTCGCGCAGCAGGTTGATGCCCACCAGCACGTCGAAGGTGCCGAGCCGCAGGTCGCGCAGGATCTCGACCCGCTCGACGGTGTCGATGTCGCTGTGCAGGTAGCGCACCTTGACGCCGTTGTCGCTCAGGTAGTCGGTGAGCTGCTCGGCCATGCGCTTGGTCAACGTGGTGATCAGCACGCGCTCGTGGATCTCGACGCGCTCGCGGATCTCCTGCAGCACGTCGTCGACCTGGTGCGTGGCCGGCCGCACCTCGACCACCGGGTCGACCAGGCCGGTCGGCCGCACCACCTGCTCGACCACCTGGCCGGATGTGCGCTGCTCGTACGCGGCGGGCGTGGCCGACACGTACATCACCTGCCGCATCTTCTTCTCGAACTCCTCGAACTTCAGCGGCCGGTTGTCCAGCGCCGACGGCAGCCGGAAGCCGTACTCCACCAGCGTCGTCTTGCGCGCCCGGTCGCCGTTGTACATCGCGCTGAGCTGCCCGATCAGCACGTGCGATTCGTCGAGGAACATCAGCGCATCCCCAGGCAGGTAGTCGACCAGCGTCGACGGCGGATCGCCCGGCGCCGAGCCCGACAGGTGGCGCGTGTAGTTCTCGATGCCCTTGCAATGGCCGATCTCCTGCAGCATCTCCAGGTCGAAGCGGGTGCGCTGCTCCAGGCGCTGCGCCTCGACCAGCTTGCCGTCCTTCACCAGCTCGTCGAGGCGCACGCGCAACTCGGCCTTGATGGTGTCGATGGCGGCCACCACGCGGTCGCGCGGCGTCACGTAATGGCTGGACGGGTAGACGGTGAAGCGCGGGATCTTCTGGCGGATGCGCCCGGTCAGCGGATCGAACAGCTGCAGCGTCTCGACCTCGTCGTCGAACAGCTCGATGCGGATCGCCAGCTCCGAGTGCTCGGCCGGGAACACGTCGATGGTGTCGCCGCGCACGCGGAAGGTGCCGCGGCTGAAGTCCATCTCGTTGCGCTGGTACTGCATCCGGATCAGCTGCGCGATCACGTCGCGCTGGCCCAGCTTGTCGCCGGCGCGCAGCGTCATCACCATGCGGTGGTAGTCGCTCGGGTTGCCGATGCCGTAGATCGCGCTGACGGTGGCGACGATMACSACGTCGCGCCGCTCCAKCAGSSWYTTGGTGSMCGACAGGCGCATCTGCTCGATGTGCTCGTTGATCGASSWGTCCTTYTCGATGAACAGGTCGCGCTGCGGCACGTAGGCYTCGGGYTGGTAGTARTCGTAGTASSWGACGAARTACTCGACCGCGTTYTKCGGGAAGAAYTCGCGGAACTCSSWRTACAGCTGSGCCGCCAGCGTYTTRTTGGGCGCRAAMAYGATSGCGGGCCGGCCSRSCTGCGCGATCACGTTGGCCATSGTGWAGGTCTTGCCSGAGCCSGTGACGCCMAGCAGSGTCTGGTAGCTCAACCCGTCCTGCACGCCTTCGACCAGCTGGGCGATGGCCGTCGGCTGGTCGCCCGCCGGCGGATAAGGCTGGAACAGCTGGAACGGCGAATCGGGGAAGCCGACGAAGTTGCCCTCGGGCGGTGCATCCACGACGGCATCCGCGAGCATCACGTCCGGTCCAGCCTGGGGAGCTTTCGCCATGTTGATTAAAATCCTTCGGGTTTTCCTGTACCGGGAAAGCACAGGGCAATCGGCAAGCCTAGCCCAAAACCGCCATCCGCTCTACTGACAAGGACTGTCCATGACCTCGCTGTTCGCCGCTGTCGAAATGGCCCCACGCGACCCSATCCTCGGCCTGAACGAGCAATTCAATGCCGATCCGAATCCCGCCAAGGTGAACCTGGGCGTCGGGGTCTACTACGACGACAACGGCAAGCTCCCGCTGCTGAAATGCGTGGCCGAGGCCGAGCGCCAGATGCAGGAAGCGCCGAAGCCGCGCGGCTACCTGCCGATCGACGGCATCGCTGCGTACGACAAGGCGGTGCAGGGCCTGGTGTTCGGCGCCGACAGCGCCGTGCTGGCCGAAGGCCGCGTCGCCACGGTGCAAGGCCTGGGCGGCACCGGCGGGCTGAAGATCGGCGCCGATTTCCTGAAGAAGGTGAACCCGGATGCCAAGGTGCTGATCAGCGACCCGAGCTGGGAGAACCACCGCGCCCTCTTCACCAGCGCCGGCTTCGTCGTCGAAAGCTACCCCTACTACGACGCCGCGAAGCGCGGTGTCAACTTCGACGGCATGCTGTCGGCGCTGAACGCCGCGCCCGCGGGCACCGTCGTCGTGCTGCACGCCTGCTGCCACAACCCGACCGGCTACGACATCACGCCGGCCCAGTGGACCCAGGTGATCGGGGCCGTCAAGGCGCGCGGCCTGGTGGCCTTCCTCGACATGGCCTACCAGGGCTTCGGCGAAGGCATCGCCGAGGACGGCGCGGTGATCGCGCAGTTCGTCGCCACCGGCATCGACTTCTTCGTCTCCACCTCGTTCTCGAAGAGCTTCTCGCTGTACGGCGAGCGCGTCGGCGCGCTGAGCGTGCTGTGCAGCAGCAAGGACGAAGCCGCGCGCGTGCTGAGCCAGCTGAAGATCGTGATCCGCACCAACTACTCCAACCCGCCGACGCACGGCGCCCAGGTCGTCGCCACCGTGCTGAACACGCCGGCGCTGCGCGCGATGTGGGAAGAAGARCTSGCCGGCATGCGCGTGCGCATCAAGCAGATGCGCACCGCGCTGCTGCAGAAGCTGCAGGCGGCCGGCGTGAAGCAGGACATGAGCTTCATCACCCAGCAGAAGGGCATGTTCAGCTATTCGGGGCTCAACAAGGCGCAAATGGAGCGCTTGCGCAGCGAATTCGGCATCTACGGTGTCGATTCGGGGCGCATCTGCGTCGCGGCGCTGAACAGCAAGAACATCGACGCGGTGGTTTCGGCCATTGCCAAGGTCAGCTGACGCGCGGTCCCGGATGGGCGTCCGGGCGACGGCCGCACCATTCTGGGCGGCCTTTGTGCCTCATTTCCGGGTTTGCACCAAAGCCGTCCGCAGGCACGATGGTTCCCGGCTGCCTAGAATGCTGCGACGCACAACCTGTGTGAGAGCGGTTGCAAGGCAGCTGCAAAGGAACCTGAATGCTGTACCAGTGGTATGAAACCCAGCGCGCGCTGCTGAGCCCGTTCTCCGAGTTCGCCAGCGCGTCGTCCAAGCTGTACAGCCATCCGCTGTCGCCTTTCACGCACACGCCGATGGCGCAGCGCGTGTCGGCCGGGCTGGACCTGATGCACCGGCTCTCGAAGGAATACGAGAAGCCCGAGTTCAACATCACCTCGGTGAAGGTCGACGACGTCGACGTCGCGGTGCAGGAGCAGGTGGCGATCGAGAAGCCTTTCTGCCGGCTGCTGCGCTTCAAGCGCTTCACCGACGACCCGCCGGTGCTGACCGCGATGAAGGACCAGCCGACCGTGCTGGTCGTGGCGCCGCTGTCGGGCCACCACTCGACCCTGCTGCGCGACACCGTGCGCGCACTGCTGCAGCACCACAAGGTCTTCATCACCGACTGGACCGACGCACGCATGGTCGATGCCGCGGCCGGACCGTTCCACCTCGACGACTACGTCGCCTACGTGCAGGAGTTCATCCGCCACATCGGCCCCGAGGCCAACGTGATCTCGGTGTGCCAGCCGACGGTGCCGGTGCTGGCCGCGATCTCGCTGATGGCGAGCAATGGTGAAACCACGCCGCGCACGATGACGATGATGGGCGGCCCGATCGACGCCCGCAAGAGCCCGACCGCGGTCAACAACCTGGCGATGAACAAGAGCTACGACTGGTTCGAGAACAACGTCATATACCGCGTCCCGGTCAACTACCCCGGTGCCGGGCGCCGCGTCTACCCGGGCTTCCTGCAGCACAGCGGCTTCATCGCGATGAACCCCGACCGCCACCTGAAGTCGCACTACGACTACTTCATGGACCTGATGCGCGGCGACGACGACAACGCCGATTTCCACCGCACCTTCTACGACGAGTACAACGCGGTGCTCGACATGCCGGCCGAGTACTACCTCGACACCATCAAGACGGTGTTCCAGGACTTCGCGCTGGTCAACGGCACCTGGGAAGTCAGCGGCCAGCTGGTGCGCCCGCAGGACATCACCACCAGCGCGCTGCTGACCATCGAAGGCGAGCTGGACGACATCTCCGGCGCCGGCCAGACCAAGGCGGCGCACGAGCTGTGCACCGGCATCCCGAAGTCGCGCCAGTTCCACTACGACGTCGAAGGCGCCGGCCACTATGGCATCTTCTCGGGTCGCCGCTGGCGCGAGAAGGTCTACCCGCAGGTGCGCGAGTTCATCGCGTCGCACCAGCAGGCGGTCAAGCTCGCCCCGAAGGCCAGCCGCCGCACGGCCGCGCGCAAGGCGGCCTGACAGGCACCGTGGACCGGGACGCGCTCGCCGACGCCCTCGACGCCGCCCTGCCCCAGACGCAGTGCACGCGCTGCGGCTACCCCGATTGCCGCAGCTATGCCCAGGCCATCGCCGACGGCGAGGCCGGGATCAACCAATGCCCACCCGGCGGCGCCGAGGGGATCGCCCGGCTGGCTGCGCTGGCCGGCCGCCCCGAACTGCCGCTGAACCCGGCCAACGGCAGCGAAGGCCCGCGCCGCCTGGCGGTGATCGACGAGGCCTGGTGCATCGGCTGCACGCTGTGCCTGAAAGCCTGCCCGGTCGACAGCATCGTCGGCGGGCCGAAGGCCATGCACACGGTGATCGATCCGCTGTGCACCGGCTGCGAGCTGTGCATCCCGGTCTGCCCGGTCGACTGCATCTCGCTGGTCGATGCGAGCGAAGGCCGCACCGGCTGGGATGCCTGGAGCGCACCCCAGGCCGACGAAGCCCGTGAACGCTTCGCCTTCCACCAGCAGCGCCTGGAACGCGACGAACAGGAGCGGCTGGCCCGCATGGCGGCGCGCATCGCGCCCGGGCCGGCGGCGATCGAGGCTGCGCTGGCCCGCGCGCGCGCGCGCAAGCCGCGCTGAACCGGTCCTGTTGTCAGAGCAGTCCTACAGCCGAATCGACCATCGTCCTATCCGCACCGCGGGCCGGGACCGACGACTGCCGCCGCGGCAGGCCTCTACGCTTCAAGCACACGACAGTGCAAGGAGTTGCAATGAACCGCGATCGCATCCAGGGCCAATGGAAGCAAGTCAAGGGACAGGCCCGCGAACACTGGGGGCGCATGACCGGCAACGACAACGACGTCGAGCGCGGCCAGCGCGAACGCCATGCCGGCAAGATGCAGCGCACCTACGGCGTGCGGCAGGACGAGGCCCGCGAGCAGATTCGCGAGCTGCAGTCGCGCTATTGAGGAGGCCGACCATGAACCGCCCCCTGCTGGCCAGTTTGCTGGCCGTCCTGATGACCACCGTCGCCCTGAGCGCCTGCGACAAGCTCGGCTCCGGCACGACACCGAAGCCCACCACCGGCTCCGCACCCGCCGCCAGCGCGCCGCCGTAAACGCCGCGCGGCTGGGCGAGAATGGCCGGCGATGCACGCCGACCAGATCGAACCCTTCTTCGCGACGCTCCAGGCTGCCAACCCGCAGCCCAACACCGAGCTCGAATACACCAACGTCTTCGAGTTGCTGGCGGCCGTGCTGCTGTCGGCCCAGGCCACCGACGTCGGCGTCAACAAGGCGACGCGCAAGCTGTTCGCCATCGCGCCGACGCCGCAGAAGATGCTGGCGCTCGGGCTGGACGGCATCACGCAGCACATCAAGACCATCGGGCTCTATCGCAACAAGGCGAAGAACCTGCTCGAAACCTGCCGCCTCCTGATCGAGCAGCACGGCGGCAAGGTGCCGCGCGGCCGCGAGGCGCTCGAAGCGCTGCCGGGGGTCGGCCGCAAGACGGCCAACGTGGTGCTGAACGTCGCGTTCGGCGAGCCGACGATGGCGGTCGACACCCACATCTTCCGCGTCAGCAACCGCACCGGGCTGGCGCCGGGCAAGAACCCGTTCGAGGTCGAGATGGGCCTGCTGAAGCGGGTGCCGGCGGGCTACTTGGTGGACGCCCACCACTGGCTGATCCTGCATGGGCGCTACGTGTGCCAGGCGCGCAAGCCGCTGTGCTTCGAATGCGGTGTCGTCGCGTACTGCGATTCGCGTCCGGGCGGGCCGCACCCGATCTACAGCGACACGCGGGCGGCGTAAGGGGCGGCGGCCGGCCAGTCGGCGGCGCGCGCCGGGCGCGCGCCGTCGATGACGCAGCGGGCGGCGTTGATCCAGCCGGCGTGCGCGACGATGCACGATTGCGGCGGCAGCCCCTCCAGCAGTGCCGCGCAGCGCTGCAGCAGCTGCGCGACCGATTCGCCGCCGCCGGGCGCGTGCTGCAGGAAGTCCGCGCACCAGGCGTCGACGGCTGCGGCACCGATCGCATCCCAGCGTTGGCCGTCCCAGGTTCCGAAGTCGAGTTCGCACAGGCGCTCGTCGATGCGATGCACCCAGCCCCAGCGCGCCAGGCAACGGCCCACCGCGGCGCAGCGCTGCAGCGGCGATGTCCACACGATGCGCGGCCAGCCTTCGCCCCGCGCGGCCCGGCGGATCCGGTGCGCCAGGCGCTTGGCCTTGCGCCGGTCCATCGGCACGTCGGTGCGGCCGATGCAGCGGCCCTCGACGCCCCTGGGCCGCGGATGCCGCCACGCGTGCGGCGAGTCGCTCATATAAACAATTTTGAGTTCAAAGAAGCCAAGGCTAGAAGCGCTTGGGCGGTCCGGATCAATAGCTGTTTTATCCCGAACCGATCAGCAGCGAGACGGCGACCGATCCAGAGGCGATAGGAATCCGCACCTTGTCGCCCTTGTGCAATCGGCTGACATTAACGTAGCTGAGTAGATATTCGGTCCACGGCGTTTCGCTCGGCTATTCCTTTTTGGCGAAAGTACATCGCTCCATATTCCCGTAATACGCAAACCTGCTTTTGTCGCCTATCAACAGTTCCGGGGCTATTTTCTTTACTTCATCGTGTATGAAGTCGTGACAACCTTCCTCAGCCAAGCATGATTGAAGCTCTCGATAGTAGATGCTGGCAGTTAGATCAGCCATGCATTTTGCCTGATCATATCGTTTGTCCGCAATCTGGCGAGATATCTCCACCGGGGTGCTGTAGCGAGAGATATTATTCAGCATCGATAAATAGTAATCCTTCTTCTCAAGTCGCGCTTGAGCAGACTTTCCACCGAGATAAACACCCAGCAAGAAACTGATCAAAACGACAACAAGCGCAACAATAGTCAAAGCAGTTTTCTTCATGCTTTCATCTCCCCGGCGCCGTAAGTCCTGGTGGGGGGCCACCTTGATAGTCCGGATTCAGGCCCCAAAGCTGGCATTCGCACGTTGTCGTCTCAGGATCATATGCCACCTGCTCGGTCCTGTAGTCAACGGTGAACGTTGATGGCGGACAGGTCGACGTGCAGCGGGCGACTAGGCAGCGACGCGTCTTCTTGAGCTCTATCTCGAGGTCGCAGTTCTTGAAACTGAACAAGCATTTCAAATTGTCTGCGAAGTTCTGCCCAGGTTCCTGCTTTTGCTCCAGCATCTTCTTGATTTCATCCGCTGTAGGAGGTGGCGTCATCGGCTTGTCTTTCCCATAGTTCTTCGGAACTTTACCGGCAAGCCCGTCCGGATCGACGAACGTCAGAGGATCGCCGACCACATAGAGATAGGTCGACAGACTGCCTCCAGCAAGTCCGATCGGGTCGCTCTGCCGGTAGATTCCATTGTCGGGCGCGTAATAGCGGAAGTAGTTGTAGAACAGCCCCGACTCCTGGTCSGCGTAYTGSCCCGGGAAGCGCAGGTTGAAGCCGAAGGCGCCGAGGTTGTCCGGGTTGGTCTCCGGCGCTGTCGTGCCGAAGGGTTCTGCCAGCCAGCGCCAACGCTTGCCGCCGCTCTGGTCAATGACGAGGCGCGGCGTGTCGATGTGATCGGCRTGGATGAAGTAGACCGMSRGCGGGYTGCTCGCATTGRTCGGGTCGYTGCTGAAGACCGCCACCGGYGTCGAGCCCAGCCACACGTATTCCTTGATCGCCTGYCCGTTCTGGTCGTACTCGCCGAGCAGGTTTCCATCGATGTCGTACACGAAGATGACCGTGCTGCCGGGCCCTGCACTGGTGGTCTTGCGGATGCGTCGCCTGTCGGCGTCGTAGCTGTAGGTGCCGGTGACGCCCGCTTTGGTGATGCTGGCCATCGAGCCGGAGAGTCCGTAGGTCGCGGTGTAGTTCGGGCTGTCGGTGATGGTATTGCCGGCGTTGTCGTAGCCGAAGCTTCTTGCCGGGTTGGTGATGCTCGTCAGCCGGTTGCTCGTCGCCTGCGTCGTGTAGACGCTCGGGCTGCCGTTCAGGCTCACGCCGGTGCGGTTGCCGTTGGCGTCGTAGGTGATGCTCCAGACAGCGCTCACCGTGGTGATGCTGGTCAGCCGGCTGTTCTCGTCGTAGCCGAAGCTCTGGTCCAGTCCCGGCTGCGGGATGCCGTCGTTGGCGCTCAGGTGCACGTGGCTGACGATCCGGTCGGCCGCGTCGTAGGTGATGTCGCGGAAGACGTCGCCCAGCCGGATGCGCACGATGCGACCGCTCAAGTCATAGAAGCGCTCATGCGCTTGTGGCCCGGCGGCCATCGCCCAGTTCCAGCTCGTCACCGGCCCGAACGGCTCCCACTTGATGTCGGTCAGCAGCGGCACCGGCGTGCTGTCCGCATCCTTGGCCAGGCTGATGGCGGTGATGCGCCG
>NZ_JBFUEB010000156.1:0-10754 GCF_056404395.1 Rhizobacter sp. P2_D12
GCGCCGCAGCGCCGCACCGCTCGCGCGGCCCAGCAGGGCCAGGCAGGCGCCAAGCCGTTCGGTGCGGCCGAGCCGGCCGGCGGCGTCCAGCGCGGCCAGCGTGGCGGTCGATCCGGCCAGCGCTTGGTCGAGCAGCGCGCCGGGGTCGACCTGGTGCAACGCGCAGGCCGTGAGACCCAGGCCCTGCGCAAAGCCGTCGCTCGAATCGAGCAAGGCCTTCGTGATGCCGCGCAGCGCCGCCGCCGGCACCCAGCCGAAGGCCGACACCAGCCCGGCGCGCGCCGCCTCGTCGGTCTGCGCGATCGCCAGCAGGCGTTCGATCAAGGCCATGTCGCGGCGCTCGATGGCCAGCACGCCGGCCGCGAACAGCGCACCGCGACCCGGGGTCTCGAGCGCGGCCAGGCACAGCCGGGCGGCCGCATCGCCGGCCACCTGCAGGCCGTCGAGGTGGGCGGCCAGCCGGTCGTCGAGCCGGCGCAGCTGGTGCAGCTTGACGTGCGGGGCGCGCACCAGCACGGCCCGCGTGCCGCGCAGGGTGAGGGTGTCCTCGACGTGCTGCTGCACGACGACGGGGATCGGGGCACGGGGCGAGGTCGAGGTCTGCACGGGTGGTCTCACGCCTTCTCAGAGAAGCAAGGTCCATGCGACGCCGTCGCGCGAGAAAAACAGCTCCTTCGGCGCGCAGCCCACCACGAGGCCGAAACCGGTCGCGAGCTTGGCCGCCGGCACGACCTCGGGCGTGCCCATGGCGACCAGGTCGAGGACGCCGTTCTGCAGCCGGCGCAGCGAATGGCCGTCGGCCAGCAGCACGACACCCGGCAGGCCCACCGCCGCGGTGAAGTCGAGCCGCTCCGGTCCGGCATAGGGCTGCTCGGTCCAGCTGGCGCCGCCGGCGTTGCGCAGCACGATGCCGGCCTGGCCGGCTGCCACTTCGGCGCCGCCTTCCTCGATGAACACCGCGCTGAGCCCGACATTGGTCGACGATTCTTCCTTGACCCATGCATCGCGTGCGATCGGGCTGCGCCAGATCTCGCCGTTCATGCCGACCGCGACGAAGGCGTCGGCCGGCGTGCGTGCCACTGCGTTCAGTCCGCCCATGTCGTCGAGCAGCGCATCGAAGTCGATCTCGGCGCCCGGGGCCGTGCTGTCGAAGCCGCGTTCGAAGCGGCGCCAGCCGGCGCCATCGGCGATGTACGCATGGCGGTTCATGCCGAAGGCGAGCGTCGCGTCGCCGCTGGAGACGATGCCGCGCATCGGCCCCATCGCGCGGCCCTTCTCGAGCCACGATTCGGTCGCGTTGCCGGCGGCGATCGAACCGATCTGGCCGTCGCGGCCCAGCACCAGCAGCTCAGCCGCACCGCGCAGCGCGATGTCGACGCCATGCCAACGGAAGCGGCCGACGTCGGTCCAGCGCCCGCCCGTGTCGACCGTCAGCACCTGGCTCAGGTAGATGCCCTCGGCGGCCGCGGGCTGGTAGTGGCACAGCACGGCGATGCGGTCGGCGGCCATCGGGACCGCCTTCACGAGCATCAACTCGTCGAGGACGAACTGGCGGGCTTCGCTGTTGGACATGGATCGGTGGCTCTTGGCAGTGTCAGCTGGGAATCTTGGTGGCGCAGGCCTTCGCGAGCTTGCGCCAGAACTTGTCGACGACGCTCTCGCTTTCGCCGCTCGACCCGAACTTCGTCGTGTCGACCAGGTCTTCGTCGGCCACGCCGACGTCTTCCTGTTGATGGTAGGCGTCGATCTGGGCCTTCATGCACTTCTCCGAGCACGGCGGTGCATTGTCGGGGAAGGTTTCCTTGTGCGCCTTGACGCCGCCGGCACGCGCTTCCTTGTACTTCATCGCCTTGTCCGGCGTGCGCCCACCGACGTTCTGGCCGTTCGAGATCGCGGTCTCGACCTTGTCGATGAACAACCGCTCGGCCGAATCCTGCCGGTCGTGCATGTCGGGGTGGGTCTTGACCTCGGGCTCGAACGAGCTGCCGTCGTTGCGGTGCCACGACCAGCCTTCGACGCAGACGCAGGGGGCCTGGTCGCCGTCGTAGCCCGACACCGAGTGGAAGTGGTGCTTGGGCACGATGTGGTGCGGCGTCTGGCCCGGGCAGCAGCCGCCCTTGGACGGACCGCGCTTGTAGGGCACCAGCATGCAGCGCTTGGCCTTCACGCAGGGGTCGTTCTTGTAGCCGCTGTTCTTGGTCGAATCGCTGTCGATCTTCGGGCAGTCCTGCTGCGGCTTCTTTTCCTTGCAGTTCGGGCACTTCTCCTCGACCGCCGCGATCTCGTCGCCGCAGGCTTCGGCCATCTGGGCCGGCGACATGTCGTCCAGGTAGGGCCAGGTCGGCGAGTTGCCGGGCACGCTGCCGTGGTTGTGCGTGGTCAGGTCGAGGTTGCGCACCACGTTCTCGCCTTCGACCTTGACGTCCATCGACCAGGCGTTGAAATACACTTTGCCCATCTGCTTGGAGGTCACGACGCCCTTCTTCGGCGCCGAGCCGGCTTCGTCGCCGCTGCTCTTCTTGAAGTAGCTCTTGTTCTTCAGCATCACCTCCTGGCCGGAGATCTTGACGCTGGTGGAACCGTCGCTGGTGTCCGAGGCCAGGCCGGTGTTCGGGTACGGGATCGGCACGCCCGGCGGCGTGGCCGGCGTCAGCGGCGGCGTGAAGCAGACGTCGGGGAAGGCGCAGATGGCCTTGCCGGCGGCCTGCTTGCAGGACACCTCCATCATGTTGGCGAAGACCTGGTTGCTCATGCGGCTGTGGCGAAGTGAAGCACCGCGGCGGCACGCTGCCCGCCGTCGTTGCCCATGTGGGCGAGGATGTCGTGGCCGATCGCGTAGCCCTTGCGGCAGGCGTGGTCGCTCACCGCGAGCAGGGCCACGCCGGCGACCGCGCCGGTCTCGCCGGTCGACTCGGCCGGGTGCCAGATGTCGAAGGCGTCCTTGCGTACGCGCAGCGTGCGCGACAGCGCGAGCGCCGCTTCCTTGAAGTAGTACTGCTCGCCCGACACGTCGGTGATGCGGAAGTCCATCTCGTGCAGCTGGCGGCCGGCATCGGCCAGCGCCTGCCGCAGCGCGGCCGACAACCCGTCGCCGCGCAGCGGTTCGCCGGAATCGATGTGCGCCGCCTCGACCGCGAAGCCGAGGCCGGTGCAGCGCAGCTCGGGCTGCGCACCGGGACGGCCCAGCAGCAGCGCCGCGCCGGCCTCGCCGGGCATGAAGCCGTTCGAGTTGCGCTCGGTCAGCAGCCGATCGGCGCGCTCGTAGGCGCCCAGCGAGGGCCAGCTCAGCAGGCTGTCCGTGGCCGCGACGACGACGTGCGCGCTGCCGCCCTGCTGCAGCAGCCCGCGTGCCGCCGACAACGCAACCGCAGCGCTGACGCGCCCGTGCGCGACCACCGCCGAGCCGTCGGCGAAGCGCGCGCCGAGGTGCTGCTGGACGCGGTCGAACAGCGCGTCGTCGAGCCCGGCCGTGCGGCCCGGGCGCTCGCGCTCGGCCACGCACAGCAGCAGCGGGATCGCCGGCCACTGTTCGCGCGGCACGGCCTGCAGGCATTCCTCGATCGCCAGCGCGGCCATGCGCGCCAGCCGGTCGAGACCGCGCGCCGGCGGGTCCATCGGCACCTCGTGCGCGACGATCCACTCGCCCGACGAGTCCATGAAACGCGTGGCCACCGGGTTGGTCAGCTTGGCGCGGATCGCGGCGCAGGCCGCCGGCACGCCGAGGCCGACGCTGGTGACCAGCCCGGTGCCCTGGATGGCGATCGGCATCGCAGCCATCGGCTCAGCCCGCCCCGGCCGCTGCAGCGCGGTCCATCGGCACCATCACCACCGGCACCGGGAAGTTGGCCTTGTCGCGCAGCTGCCACCACTCGCGGCCCTTCTTGCCGACCAGCACCTGTGCGATCTCGAACATGTTCTTGCGCAGCGGCCGCGTGACGCGCCAGGTGAGGCTGAAGCGCTGCAGCTCCGGCTCGATCACGATGGTGTCCAGCGTGGCGCTGTAGTCCTCGCGGCCGCCGCGCTTCGGAAAGATGTGCACAGGCGCCAGCAGGTGCGGGATGGTGAAGCGCGTCAGGCCTTCGGGCGTCAGGTTGGCCAGCGCCACCTCGGTCGGGCCGCTGCCGAAGAAGCCGGGGGGCACCTGCTGGTCGGCCGGCGCGGCCTGGTAGTACTGCGGGTCGAAGTCGGGCGGCAGGAACGGGAAGTGGTGCTCCAGCCAGTCGTCGCCGTAGGTGCCGGCAAAGCGCGAGCGCGGCTCCCAGCCGCGGCCGAGCGGCCCGTACGACATCGGCTGGTAGTCGCTGTCGGGATCGCTGACGCTGCGGCCGATCTCCTCGGTCGCCGGCAGCGGCTTGCCGTCCACCCAGGCCTTCTTCAGATGCTTGTGGAAGCCGACGCCCACCGGGTTGGCCATGAAGGCGGCATGCTGGGCCGGGTCTTCGTGGGCCAGGTCGGCGCCGCCGTAGGCCACGTCGTACGAGATCGGCTGCGTGACGAAGGGCTGGGCCGGCGTCGCGCGCAGCGTGGCCAGGCCGCAGTCCCATTGGCGCGGCCCCACCACCGCGATGCGCTTGCTCCAATTGCCGATGCGGATGCCGGTTTCCACGCGCGTGGCCGGCCGCCCGTGCGGCGCGTGCGCGCTGCCGAGCAGCAGCACGTCGCAACGCGGCTTGTGCGGCGCGAAATCGACCTCGTGTACCGGAGCCGACACGCCCGGCTCGCCGGTGAAGGTGTCGGCCATCACCAGCGGCAGCTGCTCGTCGTGCAGCGCGAAATGCGTCGCAGGTTCGCCGGCGTGCGGGAAACGGAAGGTGCCCTTGATGACGACGACGAGCGATTCGCGTCCGCTCGGTTCGAGGCCCATGTTGTAGCCCGCCGTCATGCGGGTGGCGTTGATCAGCTCCATGTCGACTGCCGCGGCGGGCTCAGTTCAGTTGCACCGAGCCGCCCTTGATGCGGTTCACGCCGGTCGACCGGCTGGAGACGTAGCTGCCCTGGATCAGCACCTTGCCGGCTTCGGTCAGCGTGATGCTGGCCTTGCCGCAGCGCAGCACCAGTTCCTTCTTCGCGCTGACCAGCATGCGCTGGCCGTCGCTGTCCACCTGCACCTGGTCGGGCTTGTCGGCCAGCGGCCAGCCGGCGGCCGGGCGCAGCACGCCGGTCACGATCGGCAGCGCCGCATCGCCGTTCTCGAACATCAAGGTGACCTGGTGGCCGATGTGCGCACCGTGCAGGTCGAGCACGGCACGCGCGCGCAGTGCGGCCGTGCCGGGCTGGCCGGGGTACAGCACCAGCGGCGTCGCGCCGTCGTCGGTGATGGCGATCAGCTCGCCCACCAGCACCGACGGCAGCGGCTCGCTGCGCAGCACCGCGGGCCGGGCGTGCAGCAGCGGCTGCAGCGCATCGACCGGGTCGCCGACCGGCACGCCGGCCGCGGCTTCTTCGCGCGCGTGCGCATCCAGCAGTTGTTCGTCCAGCATGTCGCGACCGCTCATGGTGTGTTCCAGCTTCTCAGTTCTGCAGGATCTTCGAGCCCTTCATCACGATGTCGCTGCTGGCCTTGACGTTGATCTTGCCGGAGCCGTCGACCGTGATGTCCTTGCCCTTGATGGTGATGGTGCCGTCCTTCTTCATCGTGATGCTGGCGCTGCCGGTCTTGATGGTGATGGAATCGGCCACGTCGATGACGAGGTTCTTGCCCACCTTCAGCGAGTCGTCCTCGCCGACGCTGGTGGTGCGCGCCTTCGCGATCTGCGTGCCTTGCTTGCCGCCGACGCTCAGCGTGCGGTCGGAGCCGACGTCGATGCTCTGCTTGGTGCCCACCGACTTGGATTCGCTGGTGCCCACCGTCACCGAGCGCGTCACGCCGACGGCGATGGCCTGCAGGCCGCCGACGGTGATTTCCTGCGCCGCGCCGATCGCCACCGTCTCGTTGACGCCGACCGCGCGCGTGCGCTGAAGCGCCACCGTGCGCGTCTCGCTGGCGCCGACGGAGTGCGTGTGGTTCGCGCCGATGCTGACGGTCTCGTTGGCACCGACCGACTCGGTGCGGTTGACGCCGATGGTGATGGTCTCGTTCGAGCCCACCGACTCGGTGCGGTTGACCCCGATCGTGATGTTCTCGTTGTTGCCGACCGACTCGGTGCGGTCGACACCGACGGCGACGGTCTCGTTGTTGTTGATCGTCTTCTTGCGGTCGTGCTTGACGAGCTCGGTCTCGTCGTTGTCGATGGTCTTGGTGCGGTCGTGGCCGACCCACTTGGTCTCGTCGTTCTCGACCTCGGTGAGCTGGTCCTTCTCGGCGTGCAGCCACAGCTGCTCGGCGCCTTGCTTGTCCTCGAAGCGGATCGCGTTGGCGTTGCCGTAGCCGCCGCCCTTGGACGAGCGCGTCAGGATGCCCGACTGCGTCGCGTTGGCCGGCAGGTCCCAGGGCGGCATCTGCTCGGCGTTGTAGACGCGGCCGGTGATCAGCGGCTGGTCGGGGTCGCCCTCGAGGAAGCCGACCACCACCTCCTGGCCGATGCGCGGGATCGAGATGCCGCCGAAGTTCTTGCCGGCCCAGGGCGACGACACGCGCACCCAGCACGAGCTCTTCTCGTTCTGCTCGCCGTAGCGGTCCCAGTGGAACTGCACCTTCACGCGGCCGTACTTGTCGGTGAATATCTCCTCGCCGCCCGGGCCGACGACCACCGCGGTCTGCGGACCCTGCACGAAGGGCTTGGGCGTGGCGCGCAGCGGGCGGAACTGCTGCGCGCTCGGGATGACCGCGACGTCGCAGTCGAAGCGGGTGGCGCCGCCCGCTTCGTGCACGCCGAGGTGGGCGCGCACCGTCAGGGCCGTCACCAGGTACTCGATGTTCTGGTCGTCGCGCGGGTGCTTGGTCAGCTTGGTCGTGCTGCCCACCGCCAGGCCGAGCGCGTTCGACGAACCGTGCATTTGCTGGTAGCGCGCCTGGCGCTCGTCCATGCGGTTCTCGGCCCACTGCGATCCGTCGGCCTTCTGGACGTAGTCGCCCTGGAAGTCGAACTCTTCGTAGTCGGCCAGCTCATGCTTGCGCGTGTTGGCCGTCTCGACCTCGAGCGAGGTGGACGGGCGCTCGAAGTCGTAGCTCGTCAGCACCGTCTTGCCGGTGCGCACCGATTCGCTGAAGCCCCAGCTGCAGACGTATTCCTGGTCGGGCGGCGCGTTGGCCGGGTCTTCGATGTAGCGCAGCGATTCGCAGCCGGGCGCGGCGTCGTGCGCGCTTTGCGAATCGACCAGGATCAGCTTGTGCGCGCCGTCGGTGTGCTTGAAGTACCAGTAGATGCCCTCGTGCTCGAGCAGCCGGGCGACGAAGTTGAAGTCGCTCTCGCGGTACTGCACGCAGTAGGTGCGCGGCTGGTACGAGCGGAACAGCTTGGGCTCGAAGTTGGCGACGCCGTGGTCGCCGAACACCTTCTTGACGATGTCGGGCACCGACATGTCCTGGAAGATGCGGCAGTCGGTGGTGCGGGTCAGGAACCACAGCCAGGGCCGCACGGTGGCGCGGTAGCCGAAGTAGCGGCCGCTCTGGGCGCTCATGCCGAAGCGGGTGACGTAGCCGTTGAAGTGGCGCTTGCTGCCGTCCTGCAGCGTGACGTGCACCGTCATCGGCTTGCCCAGCAGGTCCTGCGGCTTCAGGTCGGGCTTCTCGCTCAGCAGCGACAGCTGCATCTCGCCCAGCGTGCTCAGGCCCGACGTCATGTTCATCGACTCGAAGAACAGGTCTTCGGGCGGCAGCGGCGATGTGAGGGTGATGGGATTGGCCATGGGTGCACTTGCGACGGAGTCGACAGCGCGCGGTGGCACGCCATGGCAGCCAGAGTAGGAAAACGGCACCCCCGGGTAAAGCGACGAAAGTCATGTGTTCCACCGGGCCGGCGACACCCCTGGTTACCACTGCGCCACCGCCCCGGGCCCTGGCCGCTTGCTGCCGCGCCGCGAGCCCACGTACCATTCGGCACGCAATGGAAGATGGCAGACGGGCGCCGGCGTGGACGCCCGCATCACAGCAGCGGAGGGATCTTCATGGCATTGCAAGGCGCGCAGCATGGCGCGCAACCCGCGGCGGATTCACCCGCAGACCACCTGCCGGCGCTCACCAGCCTGCGCTTCGTCGCCGCCTTCGCGGTGCTGGTGCTGCACTACCGCGACCTGCTCGGCCCGCTGCCCGACTGGGTGCTGCGCGGCATCATCGGCGGGCAGTACGGCGTCACCTTCTTCTTCATCCTCAGCGGCTTCATCCTGACCTTCCGCTACCACGCCTGGTTTGCCGACGGCGTCGGCGAGGGCCGCTTCTGGCGCTTCCAGCGCTACCGCTTCGCGCGCATCTACCCGGTGTACCTGGTGGGCCTGCTGCTGGACACGCCCTGGCACCTGCTGGAGCGTGCCCAGGCCGGGCAGCTGGCCGAGGTCGGCACCACCTGGTGGGCCTCCTGGCTGCTCAACCTGGTCGGCCTGCAGGCCTGGGTGCCGGCGGTGCCGTTCGCGATGTTCTGGAACACGCCGGCCTGGAGCGTCGCGGCCGAGTTCTTCTTCTATGCCACCTTCCCGTTCCTGTGCGCCTGGCTGATCCGGCGCCGGCTGTCGCTGCGCGGGCTGGCGGCCTGCCTGGGCGCCACCGTGCTGGGCGGCATTGCGCTCTATGCGGGCGTGATCTGGCTGCTCAACGTCGCCTGGCACGTCGAGGGCACCACGCAGTACATCGTGCTGGTCTACAACCCGCTGCTGCGCTACAGCGAGTTCGGGGCCGGCTGCCTGGCGGGGCTGGCTTTCCTGCAGCTGCGTGCGCGGCCCCCGGGTCGCCTGACGGACGCTTCGGTGCGCGGCCGGCGCTGGCGCGATGCGATCGTCGTGCTGTCGCTGGCGGCGGTGGCGCTGCGCATCTGGCTGCCCGACTACGTGGGCCCCGACATGTGGCGCTGGCTGCTCGACGTCGCGATGAAATACGGCGTCTTCATCGTGCCGTTCTGCGCGCTGATCCTGGCCGTGGCGTCGGGCCGCACCTGCCTGAGCTGGCTGCTCGAGCGGCCGTGGATGGTGCTGCTGGGCGAGGCAAGTTACGCGCTCTACATCATCCACTGGTCGGTGACCACCTTCCTGCGCATGGGGTACCTGGGCGATGCCGGCACGCCCGGCGTGCACCTGCTGTTCCTGCTCGGCACCGTGGCTGCCTCGGTGCTGTGCCACCGCTTCATTGAAGTGCCCTGGCGCGAGCGCCTGCGCGGCGCGGCGCCGGCCGCCCGCGAACCCGTCCATCTTCCTGCCACCAGCCCCGTCCTGCGATGAACACCACTGCTGCCCTGCGACCCGCACCGCGTCCCAACGAAGTTGCCGCCGGCCGTCCCGTCGACGACGGCTGGCTGCAATGGATCGCCGAGAACAGGTTGCGCAACTGCGCGCCCGATTCGATGCTGCAGACCATGGTGGCCGCCGGCCTGTCGCGCGCCGACAGCCAGGCGGCGATTTCGCGCATGGAGCAGAACCCGGTGTTCCTGGCGGCGCGCCGGCACCAGCAGCTGCTGCGCAAGCTGGAGTCGGTGGTGGCCAACCAGCAGAAGCTGTGGGAATCGTCGCCGTTCTACGACCGGGTCGAGAAGCGCAGCCACGTGTCGCGCGACGAGTTCATCGAGCGCTACGTGCGCGGCAGCCGCCCGCTGGTGCTGACCGAGGCGGCGCGCGACTGGCCGGCGCGCACGCGCTGGTCGCCGCAGGACCTGAAGGCGCGCTTCGGGCACCTCGACGTCGAGGTGCAGGCCGAGCGCAATGCCGACCCCAACTACGAGCAGAACAAGATGAACCACCGGCGCACGGTGCGCCTGTCCGAGTTCGTCGACCAGGTGGTGGGCGGGGGCGCCACCAACGACTACTACCTGACGGCCAACAACGAGGCGTTGCGCCGGCCCGATTTCGCGCCGCTGCTGCAGGACATCGGCACGCTGCCCGAGGTGTGCGACCGGTCGCAGCTGGCGCAGCGCTCGTCGTTCTGGTTCGGGCCGGCCGGCACCAAGACACCGCTGCACCACGACACGCTGATGCTGATGCACACGCAGATCGTCGGGCGCAAGCGCTGGCGCTTCATCTCGCCGATGCAGACGCCGCTGCTGTACAACTTCTTCCGCGTCTACAGCCCGATCGACCTGGACGCGCCGGACCTGGCGCGCTATCCGGATTTCGCGCAGGCGCGCGTGCTCGACGTGGTGGTGGAGCCGGGCGAGACGGTGTTCCTGCCGCTCGGCTGGTGGCACCAGGTGACGGCGCTGGACGTGAGCCTGTCCTTCTCGTACTCGAACCTGGCGATCCCGAACGAGTTCTCGTACACCAACGCCGAGATCCACAACTGGTGAAATAGGGCCCCCCAGTCGATGTAGGGCCCCCCAGTCGCTTCGCTCCTGCCCCCGAGGGGCGCCACGCCAGGGGCCTGGCAAAGCCAGTTCCCCGGCGCGTGGCTTGATGGGTCGCGTCGCCGCGCTTGCTCGGTCCCGGATTGGCATCCGGGCTACGAATACTGGGTAGGTTCTATGTCGAGCGTCAAGCCTTTCCGACGAGCTGAGGGTTGAAGGGCTGATTGGAGCGCCAGACGGAGAAGGCGATGCGAAGGAGCTTGCGAGCGACGACGCAATAGGCCTGGATCTTGGACATGCCGCGGGCGAGGAGCTTGTCGCGGATGGCCTTGAAGACGGGGGAGCGGCAGGCGGTCATGGCGGCGCAGTAGATGAGCCGGCGCTCCTCGGCGT
>NZ_JBFUEB010000157.1:0-10703 GCF_056404395.1 Rhizobacter sp. P2_D12
CTCAGGTACTGGGCGATGGTCTTCAGCTCGGCGTGCGAGAACTGCTTGACTTGCCCGACCATGATCGCGTTGCTGCGGCCGATCTGCGGGTTGCCGTTGGTCTGGTAGGCCTTCAGCGCGACGAACAGGTAGTCGGCATGCTGGCCGGCCAGCTTCGGGTACGAGCCGTCGATCGGCTTGCTGAAGTTCTCGCCGTGGCAGGACACGCAGTTGCCCTTCTTCAGCAGCGCATCCACCTGCGGCGTGGCCTCGGCCTTGTCGGCCAGCTTGGGTTGTTCCTTCGGCAGCTGCTCGTAGTACGCGGCCAGGTCGGCCATGTCCTGCTCGGTCAGCGGCGCGGCAATGGCGCGCATCGTCGGGTGCTTGCGCTCGCCCTTCTGGTACTCGCCGAGCGCGGCGACGATGTACTTGGCGCCCTGGCCCGCGATCATCGGCACCTTGTGGATCTCGGGGAAGCTCGCCTGGTAGCCCGGGATGCCGTGGCAACCGATGCACATCGCGGCCTTCTTCTCGCCCGCCTTGGCATCGCCCGCCTTCGCGTCCTGTGCCGACGCCGTGCCGACCAGGCCCGTCAGTGCGACGGCAGCGGCAAAGGCCTGAATCAGATGGGGCAGATTCTTCAGGGAGACCGGCTTTGTCATGGCAGCGTGATTGAAGTTTGCGAGGGGCTAGGCTTCGAACAGCGGGCGATTATAGGGCCCGCCTTATACTGGCCCGCACCCCCTCCAACCCTGCGCCGCATGAAGTTCCAAGGCTCCGACAACTACGTCGCCACCGACGACCTGATGCTGGCCGTCAACGCGGCCGCCACGCTGAAGCGCCCGCTGCTCGTCAAGGGCGAGCCCGGCACCGGCAAGACGATGCTGGCCGAGGAGGTCGCCCGCTCGCTGGGCATGCCGCTGTTGCAATGGCACATCAAGAGCACCACCAAGGCACAGCAGGGTTTGTACGAGTACGACGCGGTGAGTCGCCTGCGCGACAGCCAGCTGGCCGACGTCGACGGCGGCGGGCGCGTGCACGACATCCACAACTACATCGTCAAAGGCGTGCTGTGGCAGGCCTTCACCGCCGAGCAGCCGGTGGTGCTGCTGATCGACGAGATCGACAAGGCCGACATCGAATTCCCGAACGACCTGCTGCGCGAGATCGACCGCATGGAGTTCTACGTCTACGAGACGCGCGAGCTCATCCAGGCGAAGCACCGGCCGCTGGTCTTCATCACGTCGAACAACGAGAAGGAACTGCCCGACGCCTTCCTGCGCCGCTGCTTCTTCCACTACATCCGCTTCCCGGACGCCGACACCATGAAGCGCATCGTCGAGGTGCACTTCCCGCAGCTGAAGAAAGAGCTGCTGTCCGCGGCGCTGCGCAACTTCTACGAGGTGCGCAACCTGCCGGGCCTGAAGAAGAAGCCCAGCACCAGCGAGCTGCTCGACTGGCTGAAGCTGCTGGTGGCCGAGGACATCCCGCTCGAGGTGCTGCAGAGCAAGGACGACAAGGTCAGCGTGCCGCCGCTGGTGGGCGCGCTGCTGAAGAACGAACAGGACGTCTCGCTGTTCGAGAAGCTGGTGTTCATGCAGAAGCACAACCGGTAGCACGCCACCGATGAAGCCTGTCGCCAAAGTCACGCTGAGCAGCGATCGGCTGCGCCTCGAACCCCTGGGCCTGCAGCACCTGGACGGCCTGAAGGCCGCCGCCGCCGACGGCGAGCTGTGGAACCTGCGCTTCACGTCGGTGCCCGAGCCGCACGAGACGCTGGCCTACATCGAGCGGGCGCTGTCCACGCCCGACCGCCAGCCGTTCGCGGTGGTCGACCCGGCGACGAACCGCGTGCTCGGCAGCACCAGCTACCACGACATCGTGCCGGCTATCGACCGCCTGGAGATCGGCTACACCTGGTACGCGCAGAGCACGCAGCGCAGCCACGTCAACACCACCGCCAAGCTGCTGCTGCTGACGCATGCGTTCGACACGCTGGGTGCCAAGGTGGTCGGCTGGCGCACCGACAACTTCAACCATGCCAGCCAGCGCGCGATCGAGCGCCTGGGGGCGCGGCGCGACGGCGTCATCCGCCACCACGCGCTGCGCCGCGACGGCACGGTGCGCGACACGGTGATGTACAGCCTGACCGCCGGCGAATGGCCCGAGGTGCACGCGCACCTGCAGTGGCAGCTGGCGCGTCCGCGCTGAGCGCACGCGCCGCCTGCACACGGTTTTTCCACGAACGCCGCTCATGAGGCGGTCCCTGACATGCCCCAACACAAGACGCTGAGCATCGATGACCTGTGGTCGCTGGACCGCGTGGGTGGCCTGTCGCTGTCGCCCGACGGCGCGCAGGCGGTCTGCTCGGTCAGCAGCTACTCGATGGAGGACAACAAGGGCCAGTCGGCGCTGTGGCTGCTGTCCACGTTCGGCGGCGCGCCACGCCGCCTGACGCATGCCGGCGAGAAGGACGGCCAGCCCGCCTGGTCGCCCACCGGCGAGCGCATCGCCTTCGTCGCGCGGCGCGAGCAGGAGGGCAGGAAGGACGACACGCCGCAGCTGTACCTGATGGCGCCGGACGGCGGCGAGGCGCGCCGCATCAGCGATTTCGCGCCCGGCGTCGATGCCTTCAAGTGGTTCCCGGACGGCAGGCGCATCGCCTTCGTCTCGTGGGTGTGGCCCGGCCTGCGCGGCAGCGCGGCGCAAGGCAAGCAGTACAAGGCCTTCAAGGACCGCAAGGAAACCGCCTACGTCACCAGCGACGCGCAGTACCGCTACTGGGACCGCAACCTGCCGATGGACCGGGTGGCGCACCTGCTGGTGCTCGACGTCGAGACCGGCCGCATCCGCGACCTGTTCGAGGGCAGCGGCTACGAGCTGCAGCGCAACGACCCCGATGCGCAGGCCTTCGACATCTCGCCCGACGGCCGCCACATCGCGTTCGCGTTCGACCCGCAGCCCGAGAAGCGGCTCGACCATTGCAAGGCGCTGGCCGAGGTGGCGGTGCGCAGCGGCAAGATCGAGGTCATCGCGCAGGACAAGGCCTGGGACCTCGAAGCCCCGCGCTACAGCCCCGACGGCCGGCGCATCGCCTTCCTGGCCAGCCACCAGGGCAAGCGCCACACGATGCCCAACCATGCGGCGGTGCTGCAGCGGGGTGTCGATGCGCCCATCCGGCAGCAGGTGCTGACGGGCGACTGGGACCATGCGGTGAACGCGCCGATCCGCTGGGCCGCGGACGGCAGCGCGTTGTTCTTCACCGGCGAGGACCAGGCGCGCTGCCACCTGTGGCGCTTCGACATCGCGGGCCGCGCGGCCGGTGTCGAGGTGCAGGGGGGCTGGGTGCAGGGCTTCGACGTGGCGGGCGACGTGGTCGTGACGGCCGCCGACGCGATGGACCATCCGGCGCGCGTGCATGCGCAGCGCGCAGGTGACGYGGCCCCGCTGCGGCTGGAGCAGTTCAACGACGACAAGCTGAAGGGCATCCGCCTGGGCCGTCACGAGGACGTGCGGTTCAAGGGTGCGCAGGGCGACGAGGTCCAGGCCTGGGTGGTGTACCCGCCGGGGTTCGATCCGAAGAAGAAGTACCCGCTGGTGAACAACATCCACGGCGGCCCGCATGCCGCGTCGGGCGACACCTTCCACTACCGCTGGAACAACCACCTGTTCGCGGCGCAGGGCTACGTGGTGGTGTGCGTCAACTACCACGGCTCGAGCGGCTTCGGCTACGGCTTCCTTGACAGCATCACGCACCGCTGGGGCGAGCTGGAGCTGCAGGACGTCGAGGCCGCGACCGACCTGCTGCTGAAGAAGCCGTACATCGACCGCGGGCGCGTGTTCGCGGCCGGCGGCAGCTATGGCGGCTACATGGTGGCGTGGATGAACGGCCACGTGAAACCGGGGCGCTACCAGGCCTATGTGTGCCATGCCGGCTGCTTCGACTGGACGGCGATGTTCAGCGACGACGCCTACACCTGGCATGCGAAGGAGCTGGGGGCCTGGTACTGGGACGATGCGGCGAAGGTGAACTCGCAGAGCCCGCATGCGTTCGCGAAGGCGATGAAGACGCCGACGCTGGTGATCCACGGCGCGCTCGACTACCGGGTGCCGGACCAGCAGGGGCTCGCGTACTACAACACGCTGAAGGCACGCGGGGTCGATGCGCGGCTGGTGTGGTTCCCGGACGAGAACCACTGGATCCTGAAGCCGCGCAACAGCAAGCTCTGGTACTCCGAGTTCTTCAGCTGGCTCAAGAAGTTCGACAAGAGGTAGCGGGGCCTGCATTCGGCGCGGGCAAAGGCGCGGGCGGAGATCCCGGATTGGCATCCGGGCTACGAATACCGGGTAGCCCGGATGGCAATCCGGGACAGAGCGAAGCGCCCATCAAGCAACGCGCCGGGGAACTGGCTTTGCCAGGCCCCTGGCGTGGCGCCCCTTGGGGGCAGGAGCGAAGCGACTGGGGGGCCAACCTCCCTCGACTGGGGGGCCGTCATTTCACCGCAACAGGTTCGAGATGTCCCAGGTGAGGCCAAACCGCGGATCCTCCCAGCCCGGCACCCCCGGCCGCTGCACGGTGCCCAGGTCGAACGCCACCCGCCGCGGCACCAGCCACCAGCGGGCCCCGACACGGTTCACCTCGGTCTCGCGCGTCATCAAGCCGTTGCCGATCCACTCCGCATACAGCGTCCCGCTCGGCAGCGGCTGCCACACGCTCGACAACGTCGCCCGGTTGCGCGGCACACCCGCCACATCGCGGCCCAGGTTCATCTTCAGCGCCCAGCTGTCGGCCAGCCGCAACTGCGCCCCCGCGGCCACCGTCGCCTGTTCGGTGCGCAGCCCCGGCGCCGTCTCGGTGCGCAACCCCGCCCAGCTGACCCGCAGCGAGGTCTGGAACGACTCGCCCAGCCGCTCCGTCGTGCTGGTGTCGACGCGCGAACGCACCTGGCTCGGCCCCACGTCGGTCGGCTTGGCGCGCGGCGTCTCGACCTGCCAGTTGACGCGGTCGCCGCCGCAGCGCCGCGCCAGCAAGGCCTCGTAGTCGGCCCCGCCCGCATCGGTGAACGGCTCGACGCGGCACGGCACCGGCGGCGCCGCCTGCACGGCCGCGGCACAGCCGGCCAGCAGGGCAGGCACGGCAATGCGCGAGAACGGCACGAACGCCGGAAACTTCATGTCACCCAGGGAAGCAGGAATGTCGGCGCGAACATGATGCGGGAAGCCTCCGTAGGACAGGCGAATGTCGCAGCGCAACATATGGAGATCCGCACAGCGCCGGTGCACGCCGCCCGTGCCGAAGACCGCGTCACAATAGGCGTGCCGTTTTGACGTTCGTTCCACGTGGCCCGCCATGCTGACCAACTTCTTCTTCACCCTGCGCGCTGCCAAGCTGAAGGTCTCCGTCAAGGAATACCTGACGCTGCTCGAGGCCATCCAGGCCGGCGTGATCGACGACGAGGGCGGGCCCACCGTCGACAAGTTCTACTACTTGGCGCGCACCTCGCTGGTCAAGGACGAGGCCAACTTCGACAAGTTCGACCGCGCCTTCGCCGCCTACTTCAAGGGCGTCGAGCTCCTCACCGATTTCACGCAGGACGTGCCGCTCGACTGGCTGCAGAAGAAGTTCGAGCTCGATTTGAGCCCCGAGGACAAGGCCGCGATCGAGAAGATGGGCTGGGACGAGCTGATGCAGACGCTGAAGAAGCGCTTCGAGGAACAGAAGGAACGCCACGAAGGCGGCAACCGCATGATCGGCACCGGTGGCACCAGCCCGTTCGGCGCCTACGGCTACAACCCGCAAGGCATCCGCATCGGCCAGGACAGAAGCAGAAACCGCAGCGCCGTGAAGGTGTGGGACCAGCGCCAGTTCAAGGACTACGACGACACGCTCGAACTCGGCACCCGCAACATCAAGGTCGCGCTGCGCCGGCTGCGCCGCTTCGCGCGCGAGGGCTCGGACGAGGAGCTCGACCTGGACGACACCATCCGCTCCACCGCCGCGAACGCCGGCTACCTGGATATCAAGATGGTGCCCGAGCGCCACAACAAGGTGAAGGTGCTGCTGCTGATGGACGTGGGCGGCACGATGGACGAGCACATCCACCGCGTCGAAGAGGTGTTCAGCGCCGCCAAGGCGGAGTTCAAGCACCTGGAGTTCTACTACTTCCACAACTGCGTCTACGACTTCATGTGGAAGAACAACCGCCGCCGCTACAGCGAGAAATTCCCGACCTGGGACATCCTGCGCAAGTACAACCGCGACTACAAGCTGATCTTCGTCGGCGACGCGACGATGAGCCCCTACGAGATCCTGCAGCCCGGCGGCAGCGTCGAATACAACAACGAGGAGGCCGGCGCCGAATGGCTGCAGCGGCTCACCCATGCCTTCCCGAAGTTCGCGTGGATCAACCCCGAGCCGCAAGGCGTCTGGGGCTACCGCCAGAGCATCTCGATCATCGCGCAGCTGATGAACCAGCGCATGTTCCCGCTCACGCTGCAGGGCCTCGAAGGGGCCATGCGGCTGCTGAGCAAATGAGGTCGCGCGGCGGCGTTGCACCGCTGGTCCGGCTGCTGCGGCGCGCCGCCGTGCTGGCCGCCGCCTGCGCGCTGGCGGCCTGCGCGATGTTCAAGCCCGACACCGAACCCGACAAGGCGGACAAGGCCGACACCGCCGCCGCGCCGCCGCCGTCTGCCGCCGCCTCGGCACCGGCCTTCGCCGCCTACCGCCTCGAGGTCGAGGCCCCCGACGACCTGAAGGCCATGCTGGTCGCCTACCTCGACCTCGGCCGCTTCCAGTCGTCGACGCAGGAGGGCATCACGCGCGCCGAACTCGACCGCCTGGCCGCCGCCGCACCGGCGCAGGCCAAGGCCTTGCTCGAGACCGAGGGCTACTTCAACGCCGAGGTCGCCACCCAGCGCAGCGAAACCCCCGAAGGCCTGCCGGTGATCAGGCTCGACGTGACGCCCGGCCCGCGCACCCGCGTCGACAAATGGGACCTGCAGATCGAAGGCGAGCTCAAGCAGGGCCTGGACGCGAAGGACCCGACCGCGCGCGAGACGCTGGAGCGGCTGGAAGACCAGTGGCCGCTGAAGCTCGGCCGGCCGTTCCGCCAGAGCCTGTGGGCCGAGGCGAAGAACGAGACGCTGGCGCGGCTGCGCGCCGACGGCTACCCGGCCGCGCAATGGGCCAGCACCGAAGCGCGCGTCGATGCCGCGACGCACACGGCCACCATCGCCGCCGTGATGAACAGCGGCCCGCTGTTCCACCTGGGCGAGCTGCGCATCGAAGGGCTGCAGCGCTACGACGAGGGCGCGATCCGCAACCTGGCCGACTTCGGCCCCGGCACGCCGTACACCGAGAAGCGCATCCTCGACTTCCAGGAACGGCTGGGCAAGCTGGGCCTGTTCGAGAGCGTCTCGGTCGAGATCGATCCGGACGAAGCCAAGGCTGCCGCGACGCCGGTCACCGTGCGGGTGCGCGAGCAGACGCTGCAGCAGGCCACCTTCGGCATCGGCTACAGCGACAACACCGGCGGGCGCATCACGCTCGAGCACCGGCACCGCCGGCCGTTCGGCTACAACGCGCAGCTGCACAACAAGCTCGAGCTCGGCCGCGACCTGCGCTCGTGGGACGCCGACCTCACCTCCAACCCGACCGGCGGCCAGTACCGCAACCTGATCGCCACCAGCGTGTCGCGCCTCGACTCGGCCGGCGCCATCACGCTGAACTCGCGCGTGCGGGTGGGCCGCTCGCTGGACACCGAGCACATCGAGCGGCTGATCTTCGTCGAGGTGCTGGACTCGAAGCTCACCAACAACGACGTCGAACAGGACAGCCGCGCCGTCTCGCAGAACTACAACTGGGTCTGGCGCGACGTCGACAGCATCCTGCTGCCGACCAAGGGCCTGACGGCGTCGATCCAGGCCGCCGGCGGCTATGCGGTGAACAACTTCGCCAGCAACGGTCCGTTCGGCCGCACTTACGGCCGCCTGACCGGCTACTGGCCGCTCGGCCAGCGCTGGTACGGGCAGGCGCGCGTCGAGGTCGGCGGCGTGTTCGCGAAACCGAGCGTCGGCATCCCGGATGCGCTGCTGTTCCGCGCCGGCGGCGACGACTCGGTGCGCGGCTATGCCTACCGCTCGCTGGGCGTGGTGCGCGACGGCGAGGTCTACGGCGGCCGCTACCTGCTGACCAGCAGCGTCGAGCTGGCGCGGCCGATCTCGCCGCGCATGCCCTCGCTGTGGTGGGCGGTGTTCGCCGACGGCGGCAATGCGTCCGACACCTGGGGCCACGTGAACTCGGTGTACGGCTATGGCGTCGGCCTGCGCTGGCGCAGCCCGGTCGGGCCGCTGCGCATCGACTATGCGCACGGACAGGCGGTCGACGAGAACCGGCTGCACCTGAGCGTGGGCATCGCGTTCTAGTGCCATGACGGACGAGCAAGCCGCCCCGCCCGCCCCTGCCGTGCCGCCGCCGCCGCGCCGCTCGCGGCGCCGCCTGGTCGTGGTGCTGGGCATCGTCGCCTTCGTGCTGCTGGTCGCGCTGCCGGCCACGCTGGTCGGCGTGGCGCTGTGGGCGGCCGGCACCGACAGCGGCACCGCCTGGCTGCTCGGCAACGTGGTGCGCGCGCTGCCGCTGCTGCAGGTGAGCGAACCGCGCGGCTCTCTGGTCGGCGATTTCAGCGCGCGCCAGATCGTCGTCGTGATCGGCGAGGGCCAGCGCATCGTCATCGATGCGCCGAGCTGGCGCGGCCTGAAACTGTCGTTCACGCCCTACCCGCGCAGCTGGGCCGCGGTGCATGCCGACGCGATGTCGGCCGACAAGGTGACGGTGCAATGGAAGTCCACCAGCACCGAGCCGACCTCGCTGCCGACCTCGCTGCGCTCGCCCGTCGAGCTGGACGTCACCCGCCTCACGGTCGGCACGCTGCTGGTGCCGGGGCTCGAAGAGCACCCGATGCGCGACATCGCCGCCAAGATCGAGATCGGCGCCGAGCGCGGCACGCTGCACCGCGTCAGCGACCTGGCGCTGCGCCTGGACGCGCTGCAGGTGGCCGGCCGTGCGCAGATCGGCACCGACGGCGACATGCCGCTGCAGCTGCAGCTGTCCGGCGTGCAAAGCCAGGCCGCCGACGCGTCGCTGCCGACGCTGCCGGCGTGGGCCAGGACGCTGCGCAACGACTGGCGCGCCCAGCTCGACGCCAAGGGACCGCTGGCGCGCTTCAACACCCAGGCGACGCTGCGCGCGCAGGGCCAGGAGCTGGACGCGGTGGCGATCGTCGCGCCGGCCGAGCGCTGGCCGCTGCCGCAGGTGGAGGCGACGACGCGCGGGCTGGACCTGTCGGCGCTGCTCACCAGCGCGCCGCTGACGGCCCTGAGCGGCAACGTCAGCATCGCGCCCACCGACGGCCAGGGCGGCAAGGGCGGCCTGGCCGCGCGCGGCACGCTGCGCAACGACAAGCCCGGCCGCTGGGACGAGCAGCGGCTGCCGCTGCGCCAGCTGAGCTTCGAGCTGCGCGGTCGCGCCGACCAGCCCAGCCAGTTCGAACTCGCCTCCTTCGAGGCGCTGCTCGCCGGCAACGCGAAGAACGCCGGCAGCCTGACCGGCAAGGGCCGGGTCGACGGCGGCAACTTCGAGCTGAACGCACAGCTCGACAACCTGGCCCCGGCCGAGCTCGATCCGAACCTGCCGGCGATGACGCTCAGCGGCCCGATCGCGCTGTCCGGCCAGGCCCACCCGCCGCTGCCCGACGGCAGCCCGCAGCCGCCGAGCTTCAAGGCGCTGGTCGACCTGAACGGCCGGCTCGCGCAGCCCGCGCGCGCGGTGCAGCTGAAGATGGATGCGCAGGGCGACGAGAAGCACATCGAGCTGCGCGAGTTGCGCGCCTCGGCGGGCGGCGCGCAGGCGACGCTCAGCGGCACGGCCGAACGCGGCGATGCGCAATGGCAGGCGAAAGCGCGCGGTGCGCTGGTCGATTTCGACCCGGCGGCGTGGTTTCCCGGCCCGCCCGAATCGGCGTGGCATGCCGGCCCGCACCGGCTGAACGTGAAGGGCGAGCTGTCGCTCACCGTGCCGGACAGCGTCACCGGCCCGGCACCGCGCAACGCCACGCTGCTGGACCGCCTGGCCGCGCTGCGCGGCGAGCTGACGGCCACCATCGGCAACAGCGCGCTGGCCGGCGTGCCGCTGAGCGGCGACGTCGCGCTGCGGCACCCGGGCGCGGCGCTGCCGTTCGCGGCCACCGTGAAGCTCGACGCCGGCGGCAACCGCATCGATGCCGAAGGCCAGCTGGCCACCGATGCCAAGGGCGCGGCCGACCGCTGGCAGCTCAGCGCGAACGCCGCGCAGCTGACGCGGCTGCAGCCGATCCTGAAGCTGCTGCCCGGCGCACAGGGCTCGGGGCTGCTCGACGGGCTGAACGGCAGCTTCACCGGGGAGGCGGAACTGACCGGCCGCTGGCCCGACGTGCAGACCCGGGGCAAGGGCGCGCTCGCCAGGCTGCGCGCCGGCCCGCTGACCATCGCCCAGGCCGACCTGCGCTGGCAGGCCGGCACCAGCGCCGATGCGCCGCTGGAGTTGAACGCCGACGTCGGCCAGGCCACCTGGCGTGGCCAGGGCATCGACAGCAGCCGGCTGCAGCTGCAAGGCACGGCGCGTTCGCACACGCTGACCTGGCGCAGCGAGCTGAGGGCCTTGCCGCCGGCCTGGGTCGACAGCGTGCAGC
>NZ_JBFUEB010000158.1:0-10368 GCF_056404395.1 Rhizobacter sp. P2_D12
TCGCTCGCGCGGCACCGCCGCGACCGCGCCGAGCGCGTGCCGCGGATGGCCACGCACGAGGTGCCGGGCGACCTGGCGCTCGGCATCGCCGAGCACAGCAGCCGGCAGCGCCTGCTGGTCATCGACTGCCTGACGCTGTGGGCCACCAACTGGCTGATGCCGATCGACGGCGTGGCCGCCGCGGCCGAAAGCTGGCAGGCTGCGTCCGAGTCGATGCTGCGCGCGCTGTTGGCGGCGCCGGGGCCGGTGGTGCTGGTGTCCAACGAGATCGGGCTCGGCCTGTCGCCGATGTCGCGCGAGGCGCGGCACTTCGTCGACGAGCTGGGCCGCCTGCACCAGGCGGTGGCCGCGCAGTGCGCGCGCGTGACGCTGATGGTGGCAGGCGTGGAGCTGACCGTGAAGGGCGAAACACGATGAGGATCACCCGCTGGCTGGTGTCGCTGCTGCTCGCGCTGGCCGCCTTCCAGGCCGCGGCGGCCGGCGTCTCGCTGAAAGACGACCGCGGCCGCACGCTGCAGCTGGCCGCGCCGCCGCAGCGCGTGGTCAGCCTGCTGCCATCGCTGACCGAAAGCCTGTGCGCGCTCGGCGGCTGCCCGCGTCTGGTCGGCACCGACCGCTATTCCAATTCGCCGCCCGAGGTGGTCGCGCTGCCCAAGCTGGGCGGCATCGACGACGCGCAGGTCGAGCGCATCGTCGCGCTGAAGCCCGACGTCGTGCTGGCCGCCACCTCGGCGCGCATCATCGAGCGGCTCGAGTCGCTGGGCGTCAAGGTGATCGTCGTCGAATCGAAGACGCATGCCGACGTGCAGCGCAGCCTGAACACCCTCGCGCAGCTGCTCGGCACGCCGGAGCGCGCGGCGCCGGTCTGGGAGCGCATCCAGCGCGAGATGGGCGAAGCGGCGGCGCGCGTGCCGCCGCCGCTGCGCGGGCAGCGCGTCTACTTCGAGGTCGATGCGTCGCCGTATGCGGCCGGCCCCGGCTCGTTCATCGGCGAGACGCTGGTGCGGCTCGGCCTCGCCAACATCGTCGCGCCCGAGCTGGGCCCGTTCCCGAAGCTGAACCCCGAGTACGTGCTGCGCGCGCAGCCCGACATCCTGGTCGGCGCGCAGCGCAATGTCGGCGAGATGCCCGGCCGGCCCGGCTGGAGCGCGTTGCGCGCGGTGCAGCGCCAGCGCATCTGCGGCTTCGACCCGGCGCACTACGAGGTCCTGATCCGCCCGGGGCCGCGCATGGGCGAGGCCGCATTGCAGCTGGCCGATTGCCTGGCGGCGCTGCGATGAACGGACACGCGCGCCTGCTGCGACGACGGCTGGTGGTGACGCTGGCCGTGCTGGCGCTGGCGCTGGTCGTCGCCGGCCTGGCCGCCGGCAGCGAAGGCTGGTCGCCCGCCTCGCTGTGGGGGCCGGACGCGCCGCTGATCGTCGGCCAGATCCGCGCGCCGCGCACGCTGGGCGCGTGGCTGGTCGGCGCGCTCCTCGGGCTGGCCGGCGCGGTGGCGCAGGGGCTGTTCCGCAATCCGCTGGCCGACCCCTACCTGCTGGGGGCAGCGTCGGGCGCGACGCTGGCGGTGGTGCTGGGGCTGGCGGCGCAGGCGATGGCCGGCCACTACATCAGCCTCGCGACGGCCAGCCTGCTGTCCAGCGCCGGGCTGGTTCTGGGGGCCTTCCTCGGCGCGCTGGGCGGCGTGCTGCTGACGCTGCTGTTGTCGCGCGGCGCGCAGCACACGACGCGGCTGCTGCTGGCCGGCGTCGTGGTCGGCGTCGTGCTCGGCGCGGCCAGCGACCTGGTCACCAACGTCGCGCCCGACGCGCTGCGCGGAAAGCAGTGGTTCATGCTGGGCAGCACCTCCTTCCTCGGCTGGCAGAGCGTGCTGCTGCTCGGTGCCGGCGTGCTGGTGTGCGTGCCGCTCGCGTGGCGGCTGGCGCGCGCGCTCGACGCATTGACGCTGGGCACCGACAGCGCGCTGAGCCTGGGGCTGGCGCTGCCGCAGCTGCGCCTGGTGCTGGTGGTCGTGCTGGCGCTCGCGACCGGCCTGGCGGTGGCGCAGTCGGGCCTGATCGCGTTCGTCGGGCTGGTGGCGCCGCACCTGGTGAGACGCTTCGCGCCTTCGGCACAGGGCTACCTGCTGGTCGTCAGCGCGCTGATGGGCGGCACGCTGCTGCTCGCGGCCGATGTGCTGGCGCGCTTGCTGATCGCGCCGCAGGAGCTGCCGGTGGGCGTGCTGACGGCCTTGCTCGGCGGCGGCTACCTGCTGTGGCTGCTGCACCGCCGGGGCATCGAATGAGTGCGCTGGCCTGTGCGGACGTGCATGTCGCGCTCGGCGGCACGCCGGTGCTGAAGGGCGTGACGCTCGCGCTGCAGCCGGGCTGGACGGTGATCGTCGGGCCGAACGGCGTCGGCAAGTCGACGCTGCTGCGCGTGATGGCCGGTCTGCTGGCGCCGGCGTCTGGCACGGTGCTGCTGCAGGGCCGGCCGCTGTCGGCGTGGTCGGCGCGCGAGCGGGCGCGGCAGCTCGCATGGCTCGCGCAGCAGGGCGAGGCGCGCGGCGAGCTGACGGTGCGCGACATCGTCCACCTCGGCCGCCTGCCGCAGCTGGGGCTGTTCACGCCGCCGGGGCCGCAGGACGAGGCCATCGTCGATGCGGCGATGGCCGCCACCGAGTGCAGCGCGTGGCAGCACCGGCACCTGCATGCGCTGTCGGGCGGCGAACGGCAACGGGCCTTGATCGCCCGGGCACTGGCGGTGCAGGCGCCGGTGCTGCTGCTCGACGAGCCGACGACCCACCTCGATCCGCCGCACCAGGTGGCGCTGGTGCGCCTGTTCCAGCGGCTGGCGCGCACGCAGACGGTGGTGAGCGTGCTGCACGACCTGCCGCTCGCGCTGCAGGCGGACCGGCTGGTCGTGATGAAGGACGGCCGTGTCGAGGCCGAAGGCGCGCACGACGATCCCGCGGTGCACGCGGCCCTGGAATCGGTGTTCGACCACGCGGTCCGCGTCGAGCGCGTCGGCAAGCGCTTCTTGACCATCCCCAACCTGGATTCGTAGCCCGGATGCCAATCCGGGTCGGCGCCCCCATGCAGATCGAAAAACCCCCCACCGAACGCAGCAGCGACAAACCCGACGGCGAGCGCCGCGGCCTCGTGATCGTCCACACCGGCAACGGCAAGGGCAAGAGCACCGCCGCCTTCGGGCTGGCCGTGCGGGCCCATGGCCGCGGCAAGGCGGTGAAGGTCTACCAGTTCATGAAGCCGCCGTCGGCGCGCTTCGGCGAGCACCGCGTGTTCGACCAGCTCGGCATCCCGATCGAGGGCCTGGGCGACGGCTTCAGCTGGAAGAGCCGCGACCTCGAACACTCGGCCCGGCTTGCGCTCGACGGCTGGACGCGCGCCGAGGCGACGATCCGCGCCGGCGAGCATTTCCTGGTCGTGCTCGACGAGGTGACCTATGCACTGCGCTACGGCTGGGTGCCGCTGGAGGCCGTGCTGGCCTGCCTGCGCGAGCGGCCGGTCCACGTGCACGTGGTGCTGACCGGCCGCGGCGCGCCGGACGAATTGATCGCACTGGCCGACACCGTCACCGAGATGACGCTGGTCAAGCACCACTACCAGGCCGGCGTGCCGGCGCAGCGCGGCATCGAAGACTGATGCTGGCTGCCGCCGCGCTGCTGCTGGCCTGGGCGCTGGACGCCTGCTTCGGCGAGCCGCGCAACGTGCTGCACCCGGTCGCGTGGCTGGGGCAGGGGCTGGCGCCCATCGGGCAGGCCTTGAAGCGCCTGCCGCCGAGGCTGGCCTGGGCCGGTGGCGCGCTGGCGTGGTGCGCCGGTGCCGGCTTGCTGGGCACGCTCGCGTGGCTCGCGCAGCGCGAAATCGACACCTGGCCGGCGTGGGCCGCGGTGCCGGCGCTGGCCCTGCTGCTGAAGCCGAGCTTCGCGTGGCGCATGCTGCGCGACGAGGTCGCGGCCATCGAACGCGCGCTGGCCGGCACCGCGGCCGACGCCCGGCAGCAGCTGTCGCGCCTCGTCAGCCGCGACACCTCGGTGCTCGATGCGGAGGGCGTGCGCGAGACGGCGATCGAGACGCTGGCCGAGAACCTGAACGATTCGCTGGTCGCGCCGCTGTTCTGGTTTGCGGTCGCCGGCCTGCCCGGTGCCGTCGTCTACCGCTTCGCGAACACCGCCGATGCGATGTGGGGTTACCGCGGCGAGTGGGAATGGGCCGGCAAGTGGGCGGCGCGCGCGGACGACGTGCTGTCGTGGCTGCCGGCGCGCATGACGGCGCTGCTGCTGTACCCGCCGCTGCGCATCGCGCACTGGCATGCGCTGCGCCGCCAGGCGGTGCTGACGCCGTCGCCGAACGGCGGCTGGCCGATGGGCGCGATCGCGCTGCGCCTGGGCGTGCGCCTGGGCAAGCCGGGCGTCTACACGCTGAATGCCGGTGCGCGATCGCCCGGGCCGGCCGACGTGGGCGCGGCACTGCGCATCGCGGCGCACGCCGCCTGGGCCGCGCTGGCGCTGGCGGTCGCGGCCTGCTGGGCGAGGAGTGCCTGACATGGTGCTGCATGGCGGACCGGATGCCGAGGGCGTCGCACGCTGGGATTTCTCGACCAATGCGAATGCCTGCGGGCCGGCGCCGATGGCCTTGCTCGACGTCGACCCGTCTTGCTATCCCGACCCGTCGTCGACGGCACTGAAGGCTGCGCTGGCGGCGCACCACGGGGTCGACCCGCAGCGCATCGTGATCGCGGCCAGCGCGAGCGAGTTCATCGCCCGTGCCAGCACCGCGGTGGCCTTGCGCTTGCCGGGGGCGGGCGTGTTCGCGCCGCGGCCCGGCTATGGCGACTACCGGGCGGCGGCGCAGGCGCGCGGCTTGCGCGAGGTGGCGCTCGAAGCGGCACAGCTGGTGTGGCAGACCTCGCCGGACAGCCCGCTCGGGCGGACGGTCGCAGTGCTGCCTGCTGCGGGTGCGCTGCATGTCGTCGATTGCGCGTATGCGCCGCTGCGCCTGGACGTCCCGGAAAGAGATCCGTTCGGACTGAGCTTGTCGAAGGCCGGCGCGCTGGGGCACCAACCCTTCGACACGGGCCTTCGACAGGCTCAGTCCCTGCTCAGGGCGAACGGGGTGAAGGCGAACGGGGAGGCATGGCAGCTGTGGTCCCCGAACAAGGCCCTGGGCCTGACGGGCGTGCGCGGCGCCTATGCGATCGCACCGCCCGACGACCCCTGGCAGGCGTCGATCGAAGCGCTGGCGCCGTCGTGGCCGCTGGGCGCCCACGGTGTCGCGATGCTGACCGCATGGACTCGACCCGCGACGCAGCACTGGCTGCAGGACTCGCTCGCGACGCTGACGCGCTGGAAGGCCCGCCAGCTCGAGCTGTGCGCGTCGCTCGGCTGGAGCTGCGAGGACAGCGAGACGCCGTTCCACGTCGCGCGCGGCCCCGGCCTGGTCGAACGCCTGCCCGCATTGCGCCGCCACGGCATCAAGCTGCGCGACACCGCGTCGATGGGCCTGCCCGGCGCGGTGCGCCTGGGCGTGCAGCCGCCGGCCGCGCAGGACGCGCTGGCGCGGGCGTGGATGGAGGTCACGCGGTGAGCGCGCGCGCGGTGATGGTCCTCGGCACCACCAGCGGCGCCGGCAAGAGCTGGCTCGCGACCGCGCTGTGCCGCTGGTACGCGCGCCAGGGCTTGAAGGTGGCGCCGTTCAAGGCGCAGAACATGAGCAACAACGCGCGCGTCGTGCCGGGGCTGGGCGGCCGGCTCGGCGAGATCGGCAGCGCGCAGTACTTCCAGGCGCTGGCCGCGCGCGCCCGGCCCGAAGTGCGCATGAACCCGGTGCTGCTGAAGCCCGAGCGCGACACCGCGAGCCAGGTCGTGCTGCTCGGCGAGGTGCGCCCCGACCTGGCCGAGGTGCCCTGGCACGAGCGCAGCGCGCGCGTCTGGCCGTTCGCGCGCGACGCGCTGCAGGCGCTGCGCGACGAGCACGACGTGGTCGTGATCGAGGGCGCCGGCTCGCCGGCCGAGATCAACCTGCGCCACAGCGACTACGTCAACATGCGCACCGCGCTGGCCGCCGACGCCGCCTGCCTGCTGGTGACCGACATCGACCGCGGCGGTGCCTTCGCCCACCTGTATGGCACGCACCAGTTGCTCGCGCCGCACGAGCAGCGCCTGCTGCGCGGCTTCGTGCTGAACCGCTTCCGCGGCGACGCCCGGCTGCTGGAGCCCGGTCCGGCCCAGCTGCAGCAGCTGACCGGCGTGCCGACGCTCGCGGTGCTCCCGATGTGGCGCCAGCACGGGCTGCCCGAGGAGGACGGCGTGTTCGACGGCACGCCCAGCGGCGACGCGGACGGCCTGCGCATCAGCGTCGTCGCGTACCCGCGCCTGAGCAACCTCGACGAGTTCCAGCCGCTGCGCCAGCTGGCCGGCGTGCAGCTGCGCTGGGCACGCACGCCGGCCGCGCTGGCGGATGCCGACTGGATCGTGCTGCCCGGCTCCAAGCACACCAGCAGCGACCTGGCCTGGCTGCGGGCGCAGGGCCTCGCCGGGCCGATCGCGCGCCACGCCGCCGCGGGCCGCCCGCTGCTCGGGCTGTGTGGCGGGCTGCAGATGCTGGGCGAGTCGCTGGACGATCCGTTCGGCATCGACGGCGATGCGCGCGGCCTGGGCCTGCTGCCGCTCGCGACGCGCTTCGAGCGCGACAAGCTGCTGTGCCGCGTCGACACGCGCTTCGAGACGCTGGCCGGTGCGTGGTCCGCGCTGTCGCAGGTGGCGCTCGACGGCTACGAGATCCGGCATGGCCGCACGCAGGCGACGGCGCCGCTGCCCGTGGCGCTGCGCAATGCGGCCGGCGAGCCGATCGGCTGGCAGCGCGACAACGTGCTGGGCCTGTATGCGCACGGCGTGTTCGAATGCGCCGGCGTGCTGCGCGCGCTGTTCGGGCGGCCGGCGCGCACGCTCGAACAGGTCTTCGACGGGCTGGCCGATTTCGCCGACGCGCACTTCGCGCCGGGCGCACTGATGCAACTCCTCCAACCTCGCAAGGACTGAGCATGGCTTTCGAACTTCCTTCCATCGCACCGCTGCACGACGCGGCACTTGCGCAGCGGCTGCAGCACCGGCTGGACCGCAAGACCAAGCCGCTCGGCTCGCTCGGGCGGCTCGAGGCGCTGGCGCTGCAACTGGGCATGATCCAGCGCAGCGACGCGCCGCGCCTGCAGCAGCCGCAGATGCTGGTGTTCGCCGGCGACCATGGGCTGGCGGCGCGCGGCGTGTCGGCCTTCCCGAGCGACGTCACCTGGCAGATGGTCGAGAACTTCCTGGCCGGCGGCGCCGCGGTCAGCGTGCTGGCGCGCCAGCACGGGCTCGCGCTGACGGTGGTGGATGCCGGCGTCGCGCACGATTTCGCGCCGCGTGCCGGCCTGCTGGACCGCAAGATCGCACGCGGCACGGCCGATGCGCTGCAGGGGCCGGCGATGAGCGGCGCGCAATGCCGCGAGGCGCTGGCCGCCGGCATGGCGGTGGTGCACGGCCTGCCCGGCAATGCCGTGCTGCTGGGCGAGATGGGCATCGGCAACAGCTCGAGCGCCGCCTTGCTGCTGGCGCGCCTGAGCGGGGCGCCGATCGGGCAGTGCGTGGGCCGCGGCACCGGGCTCGACGATGCCGGGCTGGCACGCAAGCAGGCGGTGCTCGCGCAGGTGCTGGAACGGCACCGCGATGCGGTCGAACCGCTGGACGTGCTGGCGGCCTTCGGCGGTTTCGAGATCGCGATGCTGGCCGGCGCGGCGCTGCAGGCCGCGGCCGAGCGGCGCGTGGTCGTCGTCGACGGCTTCATCGCGAGCGCCGCCGTGCTGGTCGCGGTGCGGCTGGTGCCGGCCCTGGCCGGCTACTGCGTGCTGGCGCACCGCTCGGCCGAACCGGGGCATGCGCGGGTGGTGCGAGAACTCGGCGGAGAACCGCTGCTCGACCTGGGCCTGCGGCTCGGCGAAGGCTCGGGCGCGGCGCTCGCCTGGCCGCTGCTCGACAGCGCGGTGCGCGTGCTGGCCGAGATGGCGAGCTTCGAATCGGCCGGCGTGTCGGATCGCAGCGAGGCGGGATGAAGGCCTTGCTGCACGAGCTGCGGCTGATGGCGGTGGCGCTGCAGTTCTTCACGCGCGTGCCGGTGCCGCGCGCGCTCGGCTTCGAGCCGGAATGGCTGAACGCGAGTGCGCGGCATTTCCCGTTGATCGGCTGCCTGGTCGGCACCGTGGCCGCGCTGGTGCTGGCGATCGGAAGCCAGGGCCTGGGCACGTCGATCGGCGTGTGGCTGTCGATCGCCGCGACCGCCTGGCTGACCGGCGCCTTCCACGAGGACGGCCTGGCCGACACCTGCGATGCGCTGGGCGGCGCGGTCAGCCGCGAGCGCGCGCTGGAGATCATGAAGGACTCGCGCATCGGCAGCTACGGCGCGGTCGGGCTGGTGCTGGTGCTGGGGCTGAAGGTGGCCGCGCTGACGAGCCTGCCGCTGGCGCTGGCGCTGCCGGCGCTGCTGCTCGCGCACACCGCATCGCGTGCTGCGGCGGCGGTGCTGATCCGCGTGCTGCCGTATGCCGGCGAGGTGTCGCAGGCGAAGGCCAAACCGCTCGCGCAGCGCATCTCGGCGGTCGGCATGGCGGTGGCGCTCGGCTGGGTCGCGGTGTTGAGTGCGGGCCTGCTGGCGCTGCGCTGGGGCTGGTGGCCGTACGTCGCGATCAGCCTCGGCCTCGTCGCGGCGGGCACGCTCGCGTGCGGACGCTGGTTCCGCAGCCGCCTGGGGGGCATCACCGGCGACACGCTGGGCGCGACGCAGCAGATCACCGAGTTGCTGGCCTTGCTCGGCTGGGTGCTGGCCTTGCGCTGGGCATGACGTGGATTTGTTGTGCTGAGTGCAAACAATTGACAACTCCGTCGAGCTGGCCCGCTGTTTCCTGCTCTCGGGTCTTGTCTGTGTCAAATCCTTCACGTCTAATCCGCCGGCTCGCGTTTCAAGCAGTCTCCTGAAGAAGTACTCAGGGCGCGAGTGCACAGGCGCATTGCGGCCGACGAGGAGAACTTCATGGCATTGGATTGGACACCCCTGCATCGGGGGGTGAAGGGCATCGTGTTGTCGATGCTGATGCTGCTGGCGTCGGCCGCAGCGCATGCAAGTGGCCAGGTGGCGTCGACGGGCACCGAGCCCAGTGGTGGTGGCTGCATCCAGACGCGCGACACGAGCGAGGTGACCGGATTCTGCGGCCCCGAGGGCAGCTTCAACGCGCAATGCGGCGCCTACTGGCGATCGTTGACCGGCGACCCCAATGTCTTTGGAGAGGGCGCCGGCTACGGCGGGCTGTGCTTCGGCAGCGACGGCGGCAGCGGCCGCATCACGTCGTCGATGGCGTACACGCGGCCGACGTGCCCGGGCGACGCGCTGCTCACCGGCAGCACCTGCACCTGCCGCCCCGGCACCGGGGCCGACCCGACGAACACGGCATGCTGGCCGATACGCGACGTGAGGCTGCCGCACGACTGYCCGCTGTGCGAGCTGCTGCGGGGCAACCCGATCGTGCCGCTGCGCGGGGTCAAGAAGGAGTTCGTGGACACCGGGCTGCGCGTGGGGCGCCTGCCGCTGACGCTGACCTACGACAGCACCGGGCGGGTGCCGGGCGTGCATCGCGAGGCCGCGGCGGCGACGCTGCGCCCGGGCCTGGGCGAGCTGTGGTTCAGCAGCCTGCACCGGCACATTGCCTCGCAGCAGGACTACAACGTGGTGGTGCAACGCGGCGATGGCCGGGCACAGTCCTTCCAGGTGCAGGGCACCGGCGTGTTCKYCCCGGTGGCYGGGCGCACCGACCGGCTGACCGCCGACMAGRCCACCTGGCAGTACTTCAAYGCSCAGGACAACAGCCGCGAGTTGTACGACCTGGACGGCAACCTGGTGTGGATCGCGTGGAGCGACGGCGCGCGCGTGAACTTCACGTACAGCACCGCGAGCTGGGCCACGCTGGGCAGCGAGGGCCAGGCCATCGCATTGACCGGCACGAACCGGGTGCGCTTCGGTGCGGGCACGCGCTGGGTCGAGAAGACGGTGGACGGCGGCTTTGCGTGCACGARCTTCTTCTTCGGCTACAACCCGGACCGCCAGGCGAGCAAGACTTGCCAGGTCGCCACCATGACCCCGGCCGATGCRCCGGCCGGCGGCCTGCTGCTGAGCGCGCAGGACGACCGGGGCCGCCGCATCTCGTTCCGCTACGACATCCAGGGSCGCATCGCGCGCATCGAGGACACGGCCGGCCAGGCCATCGTGYTGGCCTACGACACCCAGGGGAACCTGGAGACGGTGAGCTGGCCGGACGGGCGGGTGCGGCGCTTCGTGTACG
>NZ_JBFUEB010000159.1:0-10358 GCF_056404395.1 Rhizobacter sp. P2_D12
GCGCACGGCGACGCTGCACGGGCCGGGCGAGCTGAGCGAGCCGGAGCTGATGCGCATGGCCGGCGAGGTGTTCGATGCGAACAAGCCGCTGCCGGGCAACCACTACCGCGCCGACGACCCGACGGTGGACCGCGACGCGATGGTGCGCGAGATCGCCGACGAGATGCGCGGGCTGCACCTGGTGCGGGTGCAGCAGGTGGTGAAGGAYGCGAACGGGGTGCCGGTCAGCGATGCGGTGATCGCCGGCGCGGCGCTGACGCCGAACTGGCGCGGCGAGGCSGGCGACGGYGCGCACTGGCTGGGCGGCGAGGTGCCCGAGGGCTACACCTACCTGAGCCACCTGTGGGGCAAGCAGGGCGCGGGCGGRGACATCACCGAGGCGGCGATCCTGGCGGCGCAGCAGCACCTGGGGCAGTCGCACTTCGGGTTCTACACGCGCTGGCAAGGCGCGCAGGGCCTGTACGGGCCGCGGCTCGGGGGCCATGCGCTGACGGACGCCCCGGCGGCGACGGCGCGCATCCCGCGGCTGCACATCACCGAGGCGAGCTTCACGCCGGATGCGGCGAAGATCCTGCGCGCGCTGCCCGAGGCCGAGGCGGCGTCGCTGCCGCCGACGCTGGCCGACCTGGTGTCGCGCTCGACGTCCGATGCCGGCCTGCAGGCGGCCTTGCTGGCGCTGCCCGAGCCGGTGCAGTTCCACGGCAGYGTGCCGCACAAGGTGCTGCGCGCGAGCTACGAGACCTCGCTGCTGCACGAGGGCGTGCGGCTCTATCCGCCGAAAGACCCGGCGGTGGACGGCGGACTGGTGGGCATCCGCGCCAACGAGGAACCGTTCATCGGCCCGCCGGATCCGCGGCGGCAGCTGAACCTGCTGCCCGACACGCCGGAGTTCGCGGYGGTGCAGCGCGCGGCCGAYCACTACGCGCCGACCTTCGACGGCGTGCAGGTGATGGGCCACGCRCCGGCGGTGTACCTGCGCGACCCGGTCAGCGGCACGCACTACACGAGCAACTGGCTGGTCGACAAGGACGGYTCGGTGCTGAGCCCGTTCGAGCTGGCGCGGCGGCTGGACAATTCGGTGGACGGGCCGATCGTGATCCTGTCGTGCCGGCTCGGCGACGACTACCTGCAGGCGCTGGCCGATGCGAGCGGGCGCAGCGTCTACAACCCGCCGGACGTGGTGGCCAGCTTCGTCAACGACGGGCGGCTGACGCTGGACGTCGGGCACGTGCAGCCGGACGCGCACGGCGCGCTGCCGGCCTCGACCACGGCCGACTCGATCAAGCTGCGCGAGTTCACGCCCGGGCCGGTGCGTGAGACCGAAGCGAACTTCGCGCAACCGGTGACCGTCGGTGCGCACGAGGGCACGGTGCCGACGCTGACCGCGCCGCACCTGCAACAGCGCCCGCCGGTCTACCGCGGCGACGGTTTCCAGGGCTACTGGGGCACGTTCGACCCCGCGCATCCGCAAGCACGCATCGACGAGCTGGCGCGCACCTGGCAGCAGGCGCGGCTCGCGGCCGACGTTGGCGATCCGGCGCATGTCGGCACGCCGGGCCACCGGCTCAGCGGCTGGCAGGACATCAGCGCCGACGACGCGGCGCTCGCCGCCTACGGCTTGACGCCGGCCGACCTGCAGCCGCCCGGATCGGGCTTCGTCGCACGCCTCTACGAGCCGGCCGCCGACCACCCGGGCCCCGCGATGAAGCCGCAACTGGTGTTCCGCGGCACCGCGCGCGAGCTCGGCCAGGCGGTCGAGGACTGGGGCAACAACCTGCGCCACGTCGCCGGCCGGCCGTCGCCGTACTACCGGCAGGCGGTGCAGGTCGGGCAGAAGCTCGCGGCCTCGGGGGCCGATGTCGAACTGGTCGGGCACTCGCTGGGCGGCGGCCTCGCGTCGGCGGTGGCGCTGATCAGCGGCCGGCCGGCCACCACCTTCGATGCCGCGGGCCTGAACCCGCGCGTGCGCCGCTCGCTGGCCGACGGCGGTGTCGCGTTGCACGAAGACGCGACGATCAACGCCTACCACGTGCAGGGCGAGCTGCTGACGGGCCTGCAGCGCCGCTCGCCGCTGGCGCGCGCCGAGGGCGAACCGAACCCGGTGCCGGGTCCGGCCGACCGCCTGCCGGGCGTGCGCGGCCGGGTGCCGGGTCTCGAGGCCGGCCGCCGCCACCTGATCGGCTCGATGCTGTCGGGCCTGGACGGCATGCTGCAGCACGTGAAGGCGCGGGCCACGCCGTGGCGTGCCGGCGAGGCGCCGGTGTTCGCGGCGCGCGCCGATGGCAGCGCGTTCGCCCGCTTCGGGGGCGACCAGGGCGCGATCGATGCGCAGCTCGATGCGCTGCTGGCCGGCACGCCCGAGCAGGTGCGCGCGCGCGCCGGCGACATCGGTTCGCTGGCGCACGAGGCGCAGCTGATCCGCGACGTCGCGGCCCAGGCCCGTGGCGACAGCGTGCTGCCGCTGTACGGCCGCGACCGGCACCAGCTGCACCAGGCCTTCGAGGCGCGCTTCGTCGACGGCACGCCGGCGGCCGCGCTGCCGCAGGGCCTGGCCCAGCTCGATGCACAGGCCGCGCGCGTGGCCGAGCGCCTGCACAACGAGCTCGGCATCGACCTGCGCGTGCACGACGGCTACGTGCCCGACCTGCTGGCGCGCCAGGCCACGGCGTCGACACCGGCCACCACCGCTGCGCCGCCGGGTTCGCGGCTGGCGCGCATCGCCGCGCCGCTGCGCGCCGGTGCCGACCGCCTGCGCTTCCTGGCGGTCGCGGCGCAGTTCGACCCGAAGCTGGCGGCCACCGAGATGCTGGCGACACTGCGCGGCGCCGCGAAATCGACGCTTCGCAACGTCGGCAGCTGGACCTACGGTCCGCTGGCCGTGGTCGCCGCGACAGCGGTGCAGGGCCCGGCTTTCCTGGGCGGCAACGTGTTCCAGATCATGGCGGTGTTCAACCGCGGCCGCACCGGGGCGGTGAACGGCGGCAGCGCCGGCTGGGGCCGCATGCGCGAGAACGCGTTGCGCGGCGTGCTGAAGGGCGAATCGTTCGAGCAGGCGGCGGTGCACCTGGACCGCATTGCCGGCTGGCGCGGCAACGTGCTCGGCCTGACCCGCGCGACCGTGCGCGGCGACGTGCTGAAGCTGCGCGAGAACCTGCATGCGGTGCATGCCGCGCGCCAGGACCTGGCGGCGCTGCAGCGCACCCATGCACCCGACGACGCGCGGGTGCTGGATGCGCAGGCGGTGCTGAAGGACGCCACCACCGCCTACCGCAAGACCGCGCTCGGCAGCCGCACGATGGCCTTCAACCACCCGCTGGGCAACCCGGTGCGCAACCTGTCGCTCGCGGTCAGCACGGCCAGCCTCGTCAGCTTCTATCACATGCATGCCTTCGGGCCGGGCTACCTGCCGATCAACGGCCTGGAGCGCGGGCTGCTGATGGCGCCGTCCGCGATGCTGCTGGGGCTGCAGGCGCACTACATGTACCGCCAGGCGCGCTCGCTCGCGAACCCGTTGGTGCAGTCGCTGAAGAAGGCCGAGACGGCGGCCTTCTGGCGCCAGGCCTGGCCCTACCCGGCGGTGATCGCCGGCGACGCGACCACGGCCGTGATGGGCTTCGCGAGCGGCCACCACGTCGAGGGCGCGGCCTATGCGGCGCGGGCGCTGCTGAACACCGCGCTGTGGCGGCTGGTGATGAAGCGTGCGCAGCGCATCGACCCGGCCACCGGCAAGACGCCGTGGTGGTATGGCGTGAAGGGGCTGGCCCAGGTGCTGCACCCGACCAAGCCGCTGAACCCGACCGTCAAGCACTGGACCACGGTGGCGGTGGTCAGCGGGCTGCTGCTGGCCAGCGGCACCGCGTTCGTCGCGCACATGAAGGCGAGCGGAAGCGGGCCCACGCCGCCGGCGCCGCCGGTGCCGGACCCGGGCGACCCGGGCCTGGTGCCGACGCCCGATCCGACGACGCCGGCCCCCGGTGCGACCAGCACGGCCCCGCCGCCGGGCACCGGGTCGACCGAGCCGCCGCCGACCACCGACGCACCGCCGCCGACCCGTCGGCCGAAGGTGGCCGTCGCGGCCGACGGGCAGTCGTGGTGGCAGATCGCGCAGGCGAACCGCGACACCCTGCTGACTCCCGAGCACCGGCAGCGCATCGAACTCGAAGGCCTGGGCAGCCATGGCCAGACGGTGCTGGCGCTGGGCGAGCTGCTGGCGCTGAACCGCGGCGCCGGCCCGGTGCGTCCCGGCACCGAAGTGGTGGTCAGCCGGGCCTGAATCTCTTGATGGAGCGACACACGATGGACACCACCCCCGACGCAGCCCCGCCGTTGAACGAGGTGCTGCAAGGCATGATTTCCTGGCGCAAGACCGAGCGCGACCTGGAGCGCATCGCCGCCGACCCGGCCAGCCTGCCGGGCTACGACAAGCTGCCGGCCGACGTGCAGGCGCTGGCGGGCGAAGACCCGATGAGCTTCTGGATGCTGTGGCAGCTGTCGCAGGAGGGCGTCGACCTGAACGCGATCGACACGCTCGGCCAACGCCTGGACGACGCGCTTCGGCGCGCCGGCTGGGATGGCGAATCCCCGCCGAGCGACGCGCAGTTCGATGCGGCGGAGACCGAGTTGCTCGCGCTGCTCTAGAACCGGGCCGGCCCGCATCCCCTCGGGGGATCGACCGGCGTACCCGCCGGGCGAGGGGTTGTCATGCCGCGGCTTGCGCGACGATCCAGTCGCGGAAGGCCCGCAGCGCCGGCACCTGCGCCTTGCCCTCGGGGTAGCACAGGTGGTAGCCGGCCTGCAGCTCGAATTCGCCCGCCGCCGTGCCGTCCAGCGGCGCGGTGACGACGCCGTGGTCCAGCTCGTCCTGCACCAGGCAGCGCGGCACCAGCGCGAGCCCCATGCCGGCCATCACCGCGTGGATGATGGACGTGTACTGGTCCAGCGTCGGCCCGGCCATCGGGTTGAGGTCGTGCACGCCGTGCCGCTGGCACCAGGCTTCCCACGCACGCGGCACCGTCGCATGCTGCAGCAGCACGTGGCGTGCCGCATCCTGCGGCCGGCGCAGCGGCGGCGGCTTGGCGGCGCGCGGCGGCGCGATCACCACCATCGTGCGGCCGGTCAGGTAGTCGGCCATCGCCCCGGGCCAGGTGCCTTCGCCATAGCGGATCGCGCAATCGAGCTCGGGCAGGTGGAAGTCGTAGCCCTGCGAGAACGGCACGAAGTGCAGCGTGACGTCCGGGTGCGCCGTGCGAAAGCTCGGCAGCCGCGGGATCAGCCACTTGGCGCCGAAGCTCGGCAGGCTGGACAGGTGCAGCGCCCCGCCCGAGTCGCCGTGCGCGATGATCTCCAGCGTGGCCGCCTCGAGCGCCTTCATCAGCGGCTCGACGCGCCCCAGGTAGCGCTGGCCGGCCGGCGACAGCAGCAGCCGCTTGCGCACGCGCTCGAACAGGTGCGTGCCCAGCATCGCCTCGAGTTCGATGACCTGCTTGCTGACGGCGCTCTGCGTCAGGCACAGCTCTTCGGCTGCGCGCGAGATGCTCAGGTGCCGTGCCGTCGCGATGAACGCGCGCAGCAGGTGGATCGGGGGGTGAAGACGTGCAACGATCATTCTCTCCTGGAATGAAGTCAGGCCGATTATTCGATTGGTCGGGCACGCCGGCAAGCCCAGAATCGTTGCAACCCCAGACTGCCGCTGCGCCGCCGACCATGCTGCATCCGAACGCTGTTTCCGTACCCGCCGTACCCGTCGTATCCGACATCCCGCGCCACCAGCCCCTCGCCGGCCTGCCGCGCGCCGCGTCGCCCGGCATGCTGCAGCAGCTGCTCGCGGCCGAGGACGATGCATCGCACCATGCCACGGTGCTGTCGCTGCTGCAGGCGAATGGTTTCGACGCGATGAGCTACGGGCGCCTGCGCGGGCTGGCCGGCGGCGGCTGGTCGTGGACCGACGCGGCCGCGTATGGCGACGCCCCGGTGCTGGGCAGCGATGCGCGGCACCCGGAGCTTGACCCGCGCCTGGCGCTCGCGCTGCGTTCGTGCCTGCCGGTGTTCTGGAACCTGGACGAGCTGCTGCGCTGCCCGCCCGAGCGTGCGCACTTCGTGCAGCAGTCGGTGGCGCGGCCGGGCTTCCTGTCGGGCGCCACGCTGGCGCTGGCCGGGCCGGGGGCGGGCGAGCGCTCGGTGGTGCACCTGCTGTCGCGCCGCGCGCACATCGGCCGCGACATCGACGATGCGCTGTTCGGCCGCGTGCTGGTGCTGGGCCTGGGCGTGCACGACCACCACTCGCGCACCCGACCGCCCGCGGCGCCGGCCGCCGGCGGGCTCAGCGCCAGGCAGCGCGACGTGCTGCGCTGCCTGGCGGTGGGCCTGGCCGACAAGCAGATCGCCGACCGGCTCGACATGTCGCTGCACACCGTCGACTACCACATGCGCCAGCTGCGCAAGCGCTTCGGCGCGCGCAACCGGCTGCAGTTGACGCAGCTTTCCTCCGAACGCGCCATCTGATCCCGGATTGGCGTCCGGGCTGCGGACGGCAGCCCGGATGGAGCGCAGCGCAATCCGGGACGCGGCGTGAGAGGCGATCAGGCCATCACCTTGAGCAGGCCGCCGGCCATCTCGCACAGCAGCTCCTTCAGGGCCGGGTAGCCGGGGTTCAGCTCGAGGGTCGCCTCGTCCATGTAGAGCCGGCGGTTGATCTCCAGCTGGATCGAATGCCGGCCGCGCGCCGGGTCGCCGCTGCGGCGCACCAGCTCGACGCCCTTGTACGGGTGGTTGTGCGTCACATGCCAGCCGCGGCGCGCGAGGAAGTCCACCAGCCAGGCGCTGAGCGTCGGGTCGGCGGTGCTGCCGTCGCGGTCGCCGACCACGAAATCCGGGTGCACCTCGCCCGGGAACTCGGTCGCGTGCGAGGCCGCGACCGACGGCATCGAATGGCAGTTCAGGTGCACGCAGTAGCCGTGGCGCGCATGCGCCTCGTCGAGCGCACGCGCCAGCGCCGCGTGGTACGGGCGCCAGCAGTGGTTGATGCGGTGGCGCAGCTCGGACGGCCGCAGCCGGCGCCGGTAGATCGGCACGCCCTCGTCGGTCAGCCGCCAGGCCAGGCCCTTGCCGAGCCGCGTCTTCGGGCTCGCCGCGACCGGCGCATCCCAGGGCTCGCACAGCAGCTCGGCATCGATCTCGTCGATCGCGCGGTTGGCATCCAGGTAGCTGCGCGGGAAGTGCGCCTGCAGCAGCGTCACGTCGAGCAGCGGCGCGAAGTCGAACAGCTTCTCGACGTGCGTGTCCTCGGCACGGCGCAGCAGCGCCAGCTCGCAGGCGTAGTCGAAGTCCTCGGGGTACACGGTGCCGCTGTGCGGCGAATCCAGCACCAGCGCCGAGCCGCCGGGCTGCAGGGTCAGCGCGGTCTCCTTCATTCGGCCTCGATGCCGGCCAGTTGCGCGACGCGCTTCATCTTCGCGACCTCGGCGACGATCTGCGACTGGAAGGCCTGCGGCGTGTTGCCGAGCGGGTCCAGCCCCTGCGCGGCAAGCTGCGCCTTCAGTGCCGGCTGCTGCAGCGCCGCGACGGTCGCCGCATGCAGGCGCTGCACCACCGCGTCGGGCGTACCCGCCGGGGCCACCAGGCCGAACCACGACGGCTCGTTGTTCGACGCCAGGCCGACCTCGGCGAAGGTCGGCACGTCGGGCAGCACATCGAGCCGCTTCGGCGCCGACACCGCCAGCGCCCGCACCTGCCTGGCCTGGATGATCGCGAGCGAGGACGGCAGGTTGTCGAACAGCACCTGCACGTGGCCGGCCAGCAGGTCGTTCTTCGCCGGCCCGGCGCCGCGGTACGGCGCGTGCAGCATCGCCGTGTGCGTGCCGGCCTTGTACAGCTCGGCCAGCATGTGGCCGAGCGAGCCGTTGCCGGGCGACGCGTAGGCCAGCTTGTCGGGGTTGGCCTTCAGCCAGGCCAGGAACTCGGCATGGTTGCGCGCCGGCACCGACGGGTGCACCACCAGCACGATCGGCGTCGTGGCCAGCGCCGTGATGGCGCGGAAATCCTTCTCGGCGTCGTAGGCGAGCTTCTTCTGCGTGGCCGAGTTGACGCCGTGCGTCGACGCGGTGGCCAGCCCGAGCGTCAGGCCGTCGGGCGCGGCGCGCGCCACCTCGGCCATGCCGATCGCCCCGCCGGCACCGGCCTTGTTGTCGACCACCACCGTCTGCCCGAGCAGCTTGCCCATCGGCTCGCCGACCAGGCGCGCGACGATGTCGGTGGCACCGCCCGGCGCAAAGGGGACCACCAGCCGGATCGGCTGCGATGAGGCCGGCGCAGCGGCCCGCGAGAGTGCCGGAAGGCAGGAGGTGGCAGCAAGGAGGGTGAAGTCGCGGCGGCGCATGAAGGCTCCAGAACGGTGACGATGGGCTGCGTTTCATTGTGGTTGCGCGTCCCTTGCGAAGGGCTGAAAGTTCCGCCTCAACTCATTCCGGATCGGAATCAACTTTCCGGCGCGTCGTCCAGGTCGCCGGGCCGGCTGTTCTGGATCAGCTGCACGCGGTTGCGTGCGCCGAAGCGCTTGCGCAGCTGGCGCATGTGGTAGTCCACGGTGTGCATCGACAGGGCCAGCCGGCCGGCGATCTGCTTGTCGCCCAGGCCGCAGGCCAGGTACTGCAGGATGGCCTGCTGGGTGCGGTTGGGCGGCTGCAGCGGCGTGGGTGCCGCGGGCTCCGGCGCCCGCTCGGCGGCCTGCGCCTGCAGCTCGCGCAGGCACAGCCCGAGCGTGACCACCTGGCCGATGCGCGTGTCGTCGTCGGCCAGCCCGTCGCCATGGCCGCGCGACAGCAGGCAGACGACGGTGCGCTCGCCGGCCTGCGCACCGGCCAGCGCCAGCATCACGCCCGAACGCATGCCGGTGCCGGCCAGGTCCTCGATGAAGCGGCGCTGCGCCGGTGCCGCCGCGCGGCGCAGCCCCTCGAGCTGCCACACCACCGGCAGGCGCGAATCGAGCGCGGCCGCCAAGCGCGGGTCCAGCTGCTGGTAGCCGAGCGCGCGGTAGCGGCGCTGCCAGTCCTGTGCGCCCACGGCATCCCAGGGCTCGAGCAGCTCGGTGCCGTGCGCACTGCGGCGCACCGGGCCCCAGGCCAGCCAGTCGAAGTCGAGCAGGTCCATCAGCTCGTGCACGAGCCGGTGGCGTTCGTCGTCGCGGTCCATCGCCAGCAGGTGCAGCAGCATGGACGGCGCGCGCGCCGGCGCCGGAGTGAGGCTGTCCATCGCGAGTCCTTCGAAGCTTCCCTGCCTGTAGACGCGCAGGCGGAAGCCCCGAGGGCTCACGGTGTTGCGTTCGGAAACAAGCGCTTCACTTCGCCGGGCACTGCCTTGTCAGATGGCCCTGCATCTCGGCGCGCACGTCGCCGCCGTCGGCATAGGTCGGATGCGGGCCGAAGTGATCGAAGTGCGCCTGCAGCAGCGCGAGCCCGCGCCGGTAGCTGTCGCAGGTCTCGCCGCGGTCGGCCGGGCGGCCGAGCGCGATCAGCGCCTTGCCGAGCCGGAACAGCGTCATGCCGTGGTCCCATTGCGACAGCAGGTTCGAGCGCGCGCCTTCCGGCGCCTGGTCGAACGCGGCGGCGGCGCGGCGCGCCACGTCGACCGCCTCGGCGCGGTGGCCGGCCGCCAGCAGGGACTCGCTCAGCTCGCCGGCGAAGGTGGCGTAGTCGACGCGCAGCATCGCGTTGTCCGGGTCGGCGCGCATGCGCGGTTCGAGCACCTCGACCGCGCGGCGCCGGTCGGCGATCGCGCCGGGCAGGTCGCCCATGCGCCGCGTGACCTCGCCGTGGTGGTCGTAGGCGACCGCGAGGTTGGCGGCGACCATCACGTTGTCGGGGTACTTGGCCATCAGGCGCTGCAGGATCGCGGTGGCCTGGTCCAGCTCGGCACGTGCGCGCGGCCAGCCGGCGGCGTTGTCCTCGTGCGTCAACAGGAACACGCTGCGCATGCCGTGCATGCTGGCCAGCGTGCCGCCGACCTGGGCGTCGTCCGGGTGGCGCGCGTTCAGCTCCTCCAGGTAACGGATGCTCTTGTCGGAGGCCTCGAAGAAGCCGTCCTTGCGGCCGGACAGCGCGATGCCCTGCGCCTGCGTCGCGGCCAGCCCGCTGCGGATGCGCAGGTCGGTGTCGGTCTCGGCAGGGCTGGCGCCGGTGCGACGGTCTTCTTCCACCAGCGTCTCGCCGTCCTGCAGGCCGGCGCGGGCGGTGGCGAGCGCGGCGTCGAACTCGCCATCGGTGGTGTGCAGCGTGGCCTGCAGGCGGCGCGTCTGCGCCAGCTCGCGGCGCGCCGCATGCCGGTCGGGCGCGCCGGCCCGGCGGTCGTCGAGCACCGCCTGGGCC
>NZ_JBFUEB010000160.1:0-10355 GCF_056404395.1 Rhizobacter sp. P2_D12
CTTCTCGGCCTTCATCCTGTACGACCTGAAGCGCGTGCAGGACGGGCTGGAGACCAACTACATCACCGCCACGCTGGGCGTCTACCTGAGCATCTACAACGTGTTCCAGTCGCTGCTGGCGCTGCTCGGCCTGACGTCGGGCCGGGAGGAGTGAGGCATGAAGTGCCCGCACTGCCCCGACGCGACGCTGGTGATGTCCGACCGGCAAGGCGTCGAGATCGACTACTGCCCGAGCTGCCGCGGCGTGTGGCTCGACCGCGGTGAACTCGACAAGCTGATCGAGCGGTCGGCGGCACCCGTCGACAGCCGCACGCGCCGCCCCGAGTTCGCCGACTCGGACCACCACCGTTCCCACGCACCCTACGGCCAAGGACACCAGCGCAAGAAGTCCTGGCTGAGCGACATCTTCGATTGACGAAACGACTGCCCCGCCATGCTCGAACTTCTCTCCGACCCCCAGGTGTGGATCGCCCTGGCGACCCTCACCGCGCTCGAGCTCGTGCTGGGCATCGACAACATCGTCTTCATCTCGATCCTGGTCGACAAGCTGCCGCCCGCCCAGCGCGAGCGCGCGCGGCGGATCGGCCTGTTCATGGCGATGTTCATGCGCATCGGGCTGCTGCTCGTGCTGTCGTGGATCGTCGGCCTGGTGGCACCGCTGTTCACGGTCGCGGGGCAGGCGATCTCCGGGCGCGACCTGATCCTGATCGCGGGTGGGCTGTTCCTGCTCTACAAGAGCACCGGCGAGATCCACCAGTCGCTCGAAGGCGGAACCGGCCCTGCGTCGTCGACAGCCAAGGCGACCTTCGCGGCGGTGGTCGTGCAGATCCTGGTCGTCGACATGGTGTTCTCGCTCGACTCGATCATCACCGCCGTCGGCATGGTGGACCGCATCGAGGTGATGATCGCCGCCGTGATGCTGTCGGTCGGCCTGATGATGGTGTTCGCCGGCGCGATCGGGCGCTTCGTGTCGGAGCATCCGACGATCAAGATGCTGGCGTTGGCCTTCCTGGTCGTCGTCGGCGTGGTGCTGATCGCCGAGGGCTTCGACCAGAAGATCCCGAAGGGCTACGTGTACTTCGCGATGGCGTTCTCGCTGGGCGTGGAAGTGCTGAACATCCGCATGCGCAAGAAGGCCGACAAGAGGGAGAAGCAGCCGGTGGCGCTGCACATCCCGTAACAGCATCGGGCATCGATCCTGCTGTGTTCCGCGTCAACACACGTTGTCGCGAACACAGGCCCAAAGCTGTCGGGCTGGTGAAGAGCGAAGCGTTCGACGAACCCGAACTGCCACTCTTGCCACAGGACGTTTCCATGTCCATCGACTTTTCATTCACCCGGCTGCACGCTGCGCCGATACGTCGCCACATCGCGGTCGCCCTGCTGTTCGGTTCCGTGCTCGCGGCCTGCGGCGGYAAGGAAGATGGAAACGATTCCACACAAACCGGCCCGATCGGCGGCAACCCGGATGCGCCGGCCCCTGCACCCGCTCCCAGCCCGGCGCCGAGCCCCGCGCCTTCACCCTCGCCCAGTCCTTCCCCAAGCCCGGCCCCCAGCCCGGCTCCTGCACCGGCGCCCTCGCCCGCCCCGGCCCCCGGCCCGATGTCCGCCCGCGACGCCGTGCGCCTGGCCGACCAGTCACCTTCGGCCCGACCGAAGCGCTGGTCGCCAGCATCAAGGCCAAGGGTGCGACCGCCTGGGTCACCGAGCAGCTGGCGCTGAAGACCTCGCGCTACACCAGCGGCAAGGGCAGCGGCGAGTACCACCAGTACGTCGACCGCCCCGACTTCTGCACGCCGGCGATGGAGCCGAACTGCTTCCGCGACTACATCTCGACCGATCCGCTGATGTGGGACTTCTACCGCAACGCGGTGAACCAGCCCGACCAGCTGCGCCAGCGCGTGGGCTTCGCGTTCCAGCAGCTCTTCCCGCTCAACAACGCCGAGGTGCTGGGCACCTACGGCTTTCGCAACTACTACAACGCGATGCTAGACGGCGCCTTCGGCAACTACCGCGACATGCTGAAGAAGATCACGCTGTCGCCGCTGATGGGCGACTTCCTGAACAACGCCAACAACGACAAGGGCGCGCCGAACGAGAACTACGCGCGCGAGCTGCTGCAGCTGTTCAGCATCGGCACCTGCGAGCTGAACCTGGACGGCAGCCTGAAGGGCGGCAAATGCCAGCCCACCTACAACAACGAGACGGTGCGCGCCTATGCCTATGCGCTGACCGGCTGGACCTACCCGCCGGCCGGCGCGCATCCGAACGGCTGCTGGCCGTCGGGTGCCAACTGCCGCTACTACAACGGCGACATGGTGCCAATCGACAAGTACCACGACACGCAGGCGCGCAGCCTGCTCTCCAACGTCAAGCTGGCCGCGGGGCACAAGGCGCCGGCGGCGCTGGAATCGGTGCTCGACAGCGTGATGTCGCATCCCAACATCGCGCCGTTCATCGCCCGGCAGCTGATCCAGCACCTGGTCAGCAGCAACCCGTCGCCGGCCTACGTGACGCGCGTCGCCACCGCCTTCAACAACGGCCGCTATGCCAGCTTCGGCAGCGGTGTGCGCGGCGACCTGGCGGCCACGGTCGCGGCCGTGCTGCTCGATGCCGAGGCGCGCGGCGACACGGTGCCCGCCCAGGGCGGCAAGCTGCGCGAGCCGGTGCTGATGTTCACCGGCGTGCTGCGCGGGTTGAACGGCAACACCGATGGCGAACCCTTCAACTGGAACTGGGGCGGCAACCTGCAGCAGCGGGTCTTCAACCCGCCGTCGATCTTCAGCGACTACCCGCCCGACTACCCGGTGGCCGGTACCGGCGGCCTGGTCGGCCCGGCCTTCGGCATCCACAACGCCAACACCGCGCTCGCACGCATGAACTACCTGCTGTACCTGATCGACTGGGGCGGCGTCGGCGCGGACGCGACGATCCCCGGCGCCACCGGCACCAAGGTCAACCTGGCGTCCTTCACCGATTCGGCCGACAACGCCGGCGCGCTGGTCGACCGCCTCTCGATGGTGGCGCTCGGCCGGCTGCTGCCGGCGACGCCCCGCGCCTCGGTCGTGAAGGCGGTCGAGCGCTGGACGCAGGCCAACGACGGCAACAACTGGAAGACCAGCCGCGTCAAGCGGGCGGCCTACCTGGTCCACGCCTCCCCCGACTACCAGATCCAACGATAAGAGCGTCCGACATGACCGACCCGATGATCCTGATGAACCGTCGCCGCTGGCTCGCTCGTTCGGGCCTGGGCCTGGCCGGCGCGCTGGGCGTGGGCACGCTCGGCAACCTGCTGCTGGGTGCCAAACCCGCGTACGCCGCCGACTACAAGGCGCTGCTGTGCATCTTCCTGTACGGCGGTAACGACGGCCTGAACACCGTGGTGCCGACCGATGCGGCGCGCTACAACCAGTACGCCGGCGTGCGCGGCAAGCTCGCGATCCCGGCCAACCGCCTCGTGCCGCTGACCGGCATGACCTACGGGCTGCACCCGGCGCTGGCCGGGCTGCAGGCGGCGGCCGACGACGGCCACGTGGCGCCGGTGTTCAACGTCGGCCCGCTGATCAAGCCGCTGACGAAGGCCGAGTTCCGCGCCGCGTCGTCCAGCGTCGGCGTGCTGCCCGATTCGCTGTACTCGCACTCCGACCAGCAGTACCTGTGGGAGAACGGCACCGGCGATTCGCTGGAACCCACCGGCTGGGGCGGCCGCGCGTCGGACGCGCTGGCCACCGTGAACCCGGTGATCTCGCTCAGCGGCACGCCGCGCTTCGGCATCTCGCGCACGCACACGCCGCTGGTGCTGCCCAACACGCCGGGCGACACCTTCGGCGCCTACGAGATGCAGCCCGAGGACCTGAAGGTCGAGTGGAAGGCCGAGCGCAAGGCGGCCATCGACGCGATGTACCGCGAGCAGCAGGAACTGGCGCTGGCCAACGCCTACACGGCCATCCAGCGCGATGCCTTCAGCGTCTCCGACCGCCTGTCGGGCCTGGTGAAGATCGTGCCCGGCGGTGCCGGTGCGTCGGCCGCCATCGACACCGCGTTCGCACCGCTGATCGCCGGCGGCAGGATCGGCACCGGCCTCGGCCGCCAGCTGTACCAGATCGCCAAGCTGGTGGCCGGCAATGCCACGGTGCAGGGCAACCGGCAGATCTTCTTCGCGCAGATGAGCGCCTTCGACACGCACGGCAACCAGGCCGTCGACGGCAGCCCGGCCGATGGCCAGCACGCGCAGCTGTTGAAGGAACTGGGCGATGCGCTGGGCGCCTTCTACCGTGCGATGAAGGCGCTGGGCCTGGGCGAGGCGGTGACGTCCTTCACGCAGAGCGATTTCGGCCGCACCTTCGTGCCCAACAACAGCATGGGCACCGACCACGCCTGGGGCAACAACCACCTCGTGATCGGCGGCGCGGTCAAGGGCGGGCGCGGCTACGGCAGCTACCCCAACCTGACGCTGGGCGGGCCGAACGACGTCGGCGTGGACACCTGGGAGCAGCAGGGCCGCTGGATCCCGACCTCGTCGGTGGACCAGTACGCGGCCACGATGCTCGGCTGGTTCGGCGCCAGCGATTCGCAGTTGCGCACGGTGCTGCCCAACCTGGCGAATTTCGGGGCCGCGACGCGGCTGGGTTTCCTCTAGATCGGCACGCCGCCCTTCAGTAGCTCTCGTTGTAGCCACGGATGGCGGTGTCCTTCCAGTTCGTCCCCTTGATGATCTGGCAGTCGTAGTAGCCCTTCAGGTTTCGCATCGCGTCGGCCAGGGACTTCGCGTCCCGCCGCGCCGAAAGATAGTCGGGGTAGGTCACGGTGATGGCAATCTTGTAGGCCTTGAAGCCGTCCATGTCCTCCGACGCAAACAGGTGGCTTGCATCGGTGGCGCTGAATTCGAACTCCACGTTGCTGCTTCCCGGAATCAAGGGGCCGATGTCGCGCTGCGCCCACTCGATGGTCTCCGACATGGCAACCTCCGTTTCCCCCTTGTGAAAGACGATGGTCGTGAAGTCGAAGGAGCTGCCCTTGCCCCGGGCACCGGCCGCGACGGCCTGGTCGATGCGCCCCGTCGAGACGATTCCGAGGTCCGTGGCCAGCTTGCCGGGATCGTGCAGCGCCACGCCGCTTCGGGCACTCGCGTCGGCGGTGACGAATGTCCCCGCGCCCTGCCTGTTCATGGTTCCCACCGGTATGTAGACCTCGGCCAGTCCCTGCCCGTCGAGGGTGCTGCCGAGGTACTTCCAGAAAGCCGCATGCTGGCCTTTGTCGTATCTCAATGTCTTCGACGGATCCCACTGCGTCAGCTTGTTGGTGAACCATGTGTTGTGCAACCGGTTCGGTTCGCCCCCCAAGTCCACGTCGATCATGACGTCGTACTGGCGGGCCTGGCCGCCGACGTAGGGGTTGCCGGTGCCGGAGAACCATGACACCGGACCGAAGTTGCCGTGCTGCGGTTTGAAGGGCGGGTCGCCTTTCGCATGATTCTTGTAGATCAGTCCCGCCACGTTCGACTTGACCCCCGTCTTGGCCCTGCGCAACTGGAAGGTCCATGCACCCGGGCCGCCGGGTGCCGCCGTGCGCATCGCACGGGCCTGGGTGACCGGTGCGGCCGAGCTGGCCTTCTCGCCCATGGCGTCGGCCTCTCTTTCCAACTCTTCATCGTCGTTGATGTTCGTTCCTGCCAGTTGCGCCGTGGCCGCCACGCGGCCTTGCTTTTGTTGCACCACGTGCCACGCCTCGTGCGGCAGGTGCTGCTCCTGGCCCGGCGCGAGGTGGATGTCGCTGCCCTGCGCATAGGCCAGGGCATTCAGCTGCGCCGGCCGGTCGGAGTTGCGGTGCACCTGCACGTCGGACAGGTCCACGCCCGACAGCGCCTCCATGCCCGTGCGCAGCCCGCCCGGCAGGCCGCCCCGGCCCTCGTCGGCCCGGGCCTGCACCGGCTCTTCTTCATCGATCGCCTGCCGCTGCGCCGCTGGTCCGAACATCGTCTCGATCTGCACCCGTTGCGCCGTCATGCGCGGGCTGTCGTGCCAGGCGTCGTTGGCAGGATGCGGCGCCGAAGCGTCGTCGTGCGTGATTCGAGCCCCTTCGCGTTCAGCATGCAGTTTCGATGTCATGGCAACTCCACCCTCGGTTTGAACGTCACGTAGCCGCCCACCGCCAGCAGCACCAGGATCAGGCCGTACAGCAGGTAGTTCTGCTCGCGCCAGTGCTGCAGCGCCGGGTCGCAGCTGAACACGACGAAGGCCGCCGCCAGCGTCAGCAGCGCCCCGCCCCACACCATCAGCAGGTAGCGCGTGCCGAGCCGGCGCACCCTGCAGTTCCACGCGTACAGGCCGATGCCGGCCAGCTCGGCCAGCACCAGCGCCTCGAGCAGCAGGCGCAGCGGCAGCCGGTTCGGGCACGCGAAGTCGCACAGCCGGTCCAGCGCCGCGTCCGGGGCGCCGTAGTTGTGCGCCAGCAAACCATGCACCGATTCGCCGCTGCCCATGCCCACGGTCGGCAGCGGCCACAGCGCGACGCCGCCATAGGTCCACTTGATGTAGGCCAAGTCGTGGTCGAGCTGGGCGCTCTCCTGCGGCGGCAGCGGCACCGGCTTGTCGCCGCGCTGGTGGAATTCCACCGGCACCACGCTTTCGAGGAAGGCGATGCGGCGGTGGCCGTCCAGGTGGGGCGTCGCGTCGATGCGCGCGCGCAGCGCCATCGTGTCCGCCCCGGTGGGCTCGCTCAGCAGCACCAGGAAGTCGATGGTCAGGTCGGTCTCGCCGCTGTAGTGCCCCTCCTTGGCGGACTTCTCCACGCCCTTGCTGCTGCGCGGCGGTTCGGCCGTCTCCAGCACGCGCATCAGGTCCTTGAAGTTGTAGGCCCCGGTGTCGCCCAGCAGGTGCCCGGGCACGACGATGTTCACCTGGTAGGCGCGGCGGGTCTCCTGCATCTCCTTCACGAGCCGCTCCAGGAACGTCATCAGGAAGCGCGCAAACGCCTGCTGCTGCGGCCCCTCGGTCGGCGAATCCTCGAAGAAGACGGTCATGCCGTCGTACACGTAGGGCGATTCGCGCCAGGCCGGCAGCAGCAGCCCGTCCAGGTGCGATTGCAGGTCGTGCTGGCGCGTGTCGGCCAGCAGCACCGCGTTGCGCGCCGCGCTGCGGGCCACGGCATCGACGGCGCCTTGCGGCCTGGCCAGCAGCGAGGCCCAGTCGCGCCGGTACAGCACCAGGTCCACGCGCGTGCCGTGCCGCCGCGCCTCGCGCGCAAAGCCGCCGGCACGGCCATCCCAGCCCGGCGGCAGCACCCAGTCGCCGCTGTCGCCCAGCACCACGCCCATGTAGGCCAGGCGCGTGAACAGGCTGAAATCCACCGGCAGCGGCGCCTCGATGGCCAGCCAGTACGGCACGAAGCCCATCACCTCGTTGTCGGTGTGCTGCGGCGTGCACCCGCAACCGCCGCCGTTCAGCCGCAGCGGCTTCGCGTCGCCGAACGGGTGCCGCTTCTCGGCCGCCTTGACCACGTCGTCGCGCGTCGCCGGCGGCAGCAGCGCGTCGTAGAACTGGCGCAGCGAGACACCGCCGCGGCCCGGCTTGCGCGCCGTCGCGGGCGGTGCCTCGGGCGGGCAGCGCTCGTCGAACGCCAGGCCCTTCTTCAGCGCGGTCTCCTTCACGTGCACGCGGTAGTAGGCGCAGCGCCCCTGCTCCAGCGCGTTGACGAACAAGGCCTGGGTCGGGTATTCGACGTCGGTCAGCGGCTTCAGGATGGCGCCGAGCTGCTCGACCGTCGGCTCGAGCGCCACCGGCTCGGCGGCCGCGGCCAGCGCCAGCGGCGCACTGTCGGCCGGCGGCGGCTGCAGCGCTGCCGCGGGCGCCGCGGCCGGGTCGCCCAGCAGCTTGGCCTGGTCCGCGGGCGTCAGCTTGTAGCTCGCGGGCAGGCCGACGTGGACGTTGGCGCTGAGGTCGACGTCGGCCGCGGTCAGCGTCGTGAGGGCGGCGGCCGGTGCGGCCGAAGGGGCTGCCGAGGCCGCCGAGGCAGATGGGGCCGCGCGGCTCGCCGGCGCGTTCACGTACAACACGTAGGCCTGCCGCTCGTCCATCGCCGGCACCGAGGCGTCCTGCACGCCGAGCACGAAGCGGTAGCTGCCGGTCTCGGCCGGCAGGCCGCCGAGCCGGCCGTCCTCGCCCAGCACCAGGCCCGGCGGCAGCTTGCCGTCGAGCGTGAAGCGGTACGGCGGCGTGCCGCCCTTCACCACCAGGTGCGGCCCGTACGGCACGCCGCGGCGGCCGGACGGCAGGGTCACGGTCTTGTAGACCAGGCGCAGGTCGACCGCGGATGCGGCCGGCTGCACCGCGGCGGGCTCCGAGGCCGCCGGGGCCGACGCGGCACGCAGCGACAGGCCGGCCACCAGCACCAGCAGCGCCCCCGCGAGCGCGATGCGCAGCCGCACGCAGCGCGCGCAGCGGGACGGGGCAAAGCGGCTGTCATCCATGGCCGTCACACCGTGCGCCCTTCCTTGCGCAGTTCCTTCGCGATGCCCTTGCGCAGGTCCGTGGCTTCGATGCGCTCGCGACCGGCCTGCAGCGCGCCGAGCGCACCGAAGCGCACGACGTTGGCGATCGCGCCGCCCGACAGCTCGTGCCGCTCGGCCAGCCCCGCCAGGTCGACGTCGGCCGCCAGCCGCCCGGTGTGCCGCACCATGCCCTCCCACAGCCGCAGCCGCTGCTCGGCATCCGGCATCGGAAACTGCACCAGCGACTGGAAGCGCCGCGCAAAGGCATCGTCGATGTTGGCCTTCAGGTTGGTCGCGAGGATCACCGTGCCCGGGAAGTCTTCGACGCGCTGCAGCAGGTACGACACCTCCTGGTTCGCGTAACGGTCGTTCGAGCTGGAGGTCGCGGTGCGTTTGCCGAACAGCGCATCGGCCTCGTCGAAGAACAGGATCCAGCGCCGGTTCTGCGCCTGGTCGAACACCTGGGCCAGGTTCTTCTCGGTCTCGCCGATGTACTTGGACACCACCATCGACAGGTCGATGCGGTAGACGTCGGCCTGCACCGCCTGGCCGAGCAGCGTGGCCGTCAGCGTCTTGCCGGTGCCGGGCGGGCCGAAGAACAGGCTGCGGTAGCCGGGCTTCAGCGCCTTGTCGAGCTGCCAGTCGCGCAGCAGCCGGGCGCCGTGGCGGTACCAGGCGGCGATGCCCTGCACCTCCTCCATCACGTCGGCGTCGAGCACCAGGTCGTCCCAGCCGAGGCGCGTGCTGATGCGCCGCGCCGGAAAGCCGGCGCCGAAGTCGGGCTTGCGCGCCTCGCCGGTGATCAACCGCTCCAGCACGTCGTTGCCGACGTGCAGCGCGGCGCTGAGCCACGGCTCGCCCGGCCCGTCGTGCTGCAGCCGCAGCAGGCCGTGGCGGCGCAGCGGCTGGTCGTCGTCGAGCAGGCGGTGCAGCGCGAAGCGGCGCGCCAGCTGTTCGCCGGCCAGCATGAAGGCCGCGGTCTCGCAGGTCGGCAGGAAGCCGCCGTGCGAACGGCCCTTCCAGCCGCCGAACTCGCTGAAGCCGCGATCGAGGTTGCGGTTGCGCACGAACAGCATGTCGAGCAGCTGCGGGCGCAGGTGCGGCGCGAGCGCCAGCGCGAGCACCAGGCGCTCGTCGCCGCCGAGGCCGGCCTCGTGCACCAGGCGGGCGTAGTCGCCGCCGTCCACCGCCAGGTCGGGGGCGTCGATCTCCTGCAGCGCCGCGGGGTCGCCGGCCTGCCCGAAATGCAGGCCGATGCGCGCCTGCAGCACGCGCTCCAGCCAGGCCAGCTCGCGTTCGAGCTCGCGGGCGTTGGTGTCAGCGCCAGTCGACATGCAGCACCTGTTGCATCCAGGGATGGCGGATCGTCGCGTAGCCCCACGGCAGCTGGTCGATCAGCATGTCGAACGGCCGCGGCTCGACCTGCAGCTGCCAGGCCTCGGCGCTGCGCTGCAGCCGGCCGTCGCGCTGCACGAAGGTCTCGCGCAGGCCGGCGATCGAGGTGCCGCCCAGCACCTTCCAGTGCTGGATCATCGCGGCCAGCAGGCCGTCGACGGCCGTGCGTTCGGCCTCGCTCGGTTCGAATCCGCGCGCCACCGGCAGGGCCAGGTCCAGCCCGCACAGCAGCTTGTTCAGCACCAGCGCCGGTTCGGGCGCCGCGGCCTCGCCGGTGGCCAGCAGCTGCAGCAGCAGCACCGCGCGCTCGGCGGCCACGGGGCCGGTGAAGGCGCGCTCGTCGGCCAGGCCCAGCATCATGAACAGGCGCGGCAGGTACGGGGCCGCGAGCACCAGGCCGGCATTGCCGACCGGCAGGGCCTCGACGGGCGCGGGCAGTTCGGGCGCCGCCGCTTCCGGCACCGGCCCGGCC